>NZ_JBALMO010000091.1:13750-13940 GCF_036963345.1 Bacillus sp. JJ722 | reverse complement strand
ATACTTATACAAAAGATATATTTTTTTATATAAAAGTAAATTTATATATACTGTGATTGGATGAAGTTTATATGTATTATTCATATTCATAACAATAAAAACACCAAAAGGGTTAGTTTCTTAAACGTTAAGAAACCAACCCTTTTGGTGAATAGAAATAATAAATTCATTTAAAATTACTTTAAAAAAT
>NZ_JBALMO010000091.1:0-13707 GCF_036963345.1 Bacillus sp. JJ722 | reverse complement strand
GAGAACTATAAATATATGAATGATTTAGCGACCATTTCCAAAAGTGTCGTTCAAAAACACAAGTGAGCATGTCACAAAAACTTAAAAGTAATGTAACCGTCACATTTAATTACTAAAATTGGCAACTGCGTCGATCCATCTTCTGCGTGGGCAATTTATACTTTCTTAACGTGTAAAAATTAGAAAGCAAAAAAATATGGCTCTCTATTTCAATTAATTTAACTTAAACCGTTTAACTACTTCCTGCAATTCTCCAGCAATGCTGTTCATATGCTGAGTTAATGCAGCCGCTCGTTCCATTTCAACCTGCTGCTGTGCGGCGGATGCACTAACTTCTTCAGCCGATGCTGCGGTTTCCTCCGAAATAGCGGATACACTTTGGATTGCGTCAATTGCCTGTTCTTTGTAATGAATCATGTCATTTAATTTAGCTGAAATATTGTTAACGGCTTCTTCAAGCTG
This sequence comes from Bacillus sp. JJ722, assembly GCF_036963345.1. Lineage (NCBI taxonomy): Bacteria > Bacillati > Bacillota > Bacilli > Caryophanales > Bacillaceae > Bacillus > Bacillus sp. JJ722. The sequence continues at coordinate 13,245 of NZ_JBALMO010000091.1, read as the reverse complement.
TTTCGCTATTTCTGCATTTTGTTTAAATGAAGATTCCGTGCCTGTAACGGATTGATTATTCATTTCCATTAACTCAATGTTTTGGTTGATCATATCGACTGTTTGTTGCGATTCATTCAATATTTCTTGAACGGTTTGTTGTATGACATCTGTTTCTTTTCGCGATTCCTCTGCCAGCTTCCTTACCTCTTCAGCCACGACAGCAAACCCTTTTCCATGTTCACCTGCGCGGGCCGCTTCGATACTTGCGTTTAGTGCTAGCAAGTTCGTCTGTGCGGTAATGCCATTGATAGAAGTAATAACGGTATCAATATCAGCAATCTTTTGGGCAAGTGTTTGAATTTGTTGCTGGACTTTTTCATTCATTTCATTTGTGGCTTCATTATGTTCACGAAGTAAATTGACCTGTTCCATCCCTTGAACAGTTGACTGCCCTGTTTTTTGAGATAATTGATTCATTTCTTCCGATAGATTAGCTAATAAATCAATTTGTTCTGCAAGATCAACCATTTGTTTACTTGTATGCTCTGCATCTTCTGATTGCTGGGAGGCTCCTTGGGCAATTTCGTCTACTGCTGCCGCTACTTCTTCACTTGAGGCAGAGACCTCCTCAAATGTATGATGCACTTCATTTGATGATTGATTTAATTGTACAGATGATTCTTTGACTGTATTTATTGCCTCGTTTGTTTTATCAAGCATATCGTTAAACGCTAATGCTACTGTCCCAATTTCATCATTGCGAATTTGCGCTTCATCCACCTTTTCTGTTAAATCACCTGTAGAAGCTGTTTCTATAGACTTCCTTAAATACGTAAGAGGCTTTAATTGTCTATGAATAAACAAGGATGTCGCAGAAGACATGATTAAAATCATTATGAACGCCGCCGCAATTGTTACGTATAAAACCGTTTTAACTGTTTTAAGAATAGTTGATTCCGGCATGACCACCTGAACAGACCAGACTTCCTCGATTCCTTCAATCGAGACAGGAGCGAATGCGTTAAATGCCTTTTCCTTTAACTGCTTAGAATCAACATATAGGTTAGATACTTGTCTATCCATTAAATCAGACTTCACTTTTTTCCAATCAAGTGCTTCTTCCATATTCGTGCCAATTAATTTCTCATTAATACTGTTTGCCACTAGATAGCCTTGATCCGTAACAATGCTTGCATAGCCGCCATCTGGCTTTATTTCCTTCACTAATTTGTTTAAAAATTCTACCGAGAAATCAGCTGTCAAAACACCAATAAATTGTTGATCTTTCGAAAACAACGGAACTGATATTGTCGTCATCAAGATTGTCTGATTTCCCATTTTATAGTCGTACGGCTCTGTTAAAATAGTCCTCTTCTCATTTTTAGGAATTAAATACCAATCTCCATCTCCTTCCGTTTCATAATTGCTAAGTGCTTCTGTATGAACCTTCTCTCCATCTTTATACATGTAAGGGATAAAACGTTTTTGCTCATCAATTAATATTGGATCAATTGATTTATCTTCTGGTAGAACGCCACTTTCCAAAATAGCTGCCATACCAATAATATGCTGATTTTTAGCTAGGTTATTTTCAATAATCTTTAACAGACCTTGAGCTGTCATCATTTCATTGTTGTTAAGTGCTTCGATTATATGTTTGCTTGTCATTAAAGTCTCATTCGTCTGCTTGAAACGATCACTCATTTCAGCAGCATAAACTTTTGTGTGCTCATTTGCATATGCCTCTGCCTCTGCCACACTTTTATTATATAAAATGAAATTCGTCACAATGGAATATACTAAAAACAATAATATAAATAGCCCAATGATTAGTCCCGACAACTTCCACGCAATGCTTTTTGTTTTTCTCATCTGTTTACATTCCTCCTGCAGTGTTAATCTCTCTTATGTAATCGGTATCAAAAAATAATCATTAATAGCTCACTATAATATTTTTTAATTTTATTGGAATTCTAAATATTTACGGTAATTGCTAGAATGCTAGGCCAATCAACAAACCTGCTTGTCTTTTTTCTTATATAACACTGTAAGGAAGTACGACATTACATTACCTTCTTATTGGCCATCTATAGCGGAATGCGTAGAGGAGAAATACTCGGTCTTAAATAGAGTGATATTGATTTCAGGAAAAAAATCATTCGTGTAGAACGAGCACTGATTCAGATTCCAGGAAAAGGCTATCAACTTTCTTCACCGAAAACGTTCAAATCGAAACGACAAATTCATATCCCAGATCATCTTCTAGAGGATTTAGTTACTCACAAACAGCAACAAGAAGAGTGAAAAAACGATTAGGGAAGGCCTATCAGGATAACAACTCGTTTTTACATTTCTAATAGCTTGTTTTCATAATCAATCCTGAATTCCGGAATCGCTTTGACAGCATTACCGAATTCAACAACTTAACAAAAGAACATCTCGTACTAATTGTCAACATCATGCTTGTTGAGTTATATGACATGCTTCAAGTAGAAGGAATTACCCTTAAAGTACCGATAGAAGTAAAAGAAAAACTTGCCGAACTTGGCTACCATCCTCAATTCGGTACAAAACCTTTACGTAGAGCCATCCAAGAACACTTAGAAGATGGAATTGCTGACCACATGTACGACAAACCAGAAGCCAAGGCCTTGAAGGCTATTATTGAAGACGAAACAATTTAGATTGTGAATGAATAGTATGAAAAAGTCTCCTAATCAGATGATGGGAGACTTTTTTGCTAGGGGTTATTTAACCTATAGGTATTTCTATTACAATCATCGTGCCCATGCCCTCTTTACTTTTGATATGTAATCTCCCCTTTTCTCCATAGACAATCTTAATACGCTTATAAGTATTCTTTAAGCCAATATGACCACTAGATATATTTTCTATTGCTAACCGTTCCCGTAAAGTGTGCAATTGCTGTTTATTCATCCCATGACCGTTATCAGTTACCGAGATGCACATTGTATTAGACTGTACGGTTATTTTTATCTTTATCTTCCCGTTTGAATGCCTTTCACGGAAGCCATGACTAATACTATTTTCAATAAGAGGTTGGAATATTAATTTGAGTATTAAATGTTGATAAGCTTGTGCATCGATATGCCAGACAACTTCAAACGAATCACGATAACGAATTTGTTGAATACTAATGTAGCTTTGCGTATAGAGCATCTCTTTCTTCAAAGATACTAGGTTCCCTTGTTCATCAAGTGAGTAACGCAAGATGTCGGATAAATGTCCTATCATTTCATTTAAAGAGCTTTGTCCACCAGTTAAGGCTGTAGCTCTCCAGTTTATTGTCTCGAGTGTATTGAACAAAAAGTGTGGATTCAATTGAGATTGTAGAGCTTTAAATTCAGCAGCCTGCGCTTTGTATTCCTTACTTGATAGTTTCATTTGCAAGTAATCTCTTTTTATAAAAGTTTTCAACAAGCCATCCGTTATGTAGCTATAAATATCATTTTTTTTCTTCCTATCCATCGTTGTTAATGGCTTTTGTGTACGTGTAGCATCAAGTAAACTAGCGATTTCCCTTAAATGGCCAGAAACTTTCCTCGTATGATAGTAAGCATATCCCACTCCTAAAAAACATGACATAATAAGCATAGCTATTGTTAAATTTTTCAATTGATTTGACAATCGGTAAAGAGAGCTTTCCGGTATTAGAGAAACAAAGTTCCAATTATTATTGTCTGCATAAAGATTGGTGACAACAATTGCCCCATCTTTTGTTGACAATGTATTTGTTTGACTGTCGGCTAAATTTACTTGTGTTAATAATGCTTGAGCTTCTCTTGTATTAGAATGATTACTTGCCACGACTTCGTTCGCTTCATTTATAAAAAGAATTTGAGAATCTTCAAATGTCGCCAGTTGTTTCAGTCTATTCACCAAGAATGATTCTTTAATATTTAAAACAATCAAACTTTCTTCTTTGTTAACAAGCGGAACTCGTCTAAAAAGAGAAATTACCTTTTCCTCATAATATTTATCGCCTAGTCCTTTCTTTAAAATCGTACGCTTTTTAGTCCAGACCACATTTTCAATGTTTTCTGGACTTTTCATGTCTGTTATCCAATCAATATCTGGATAAGTCGAAACATCAGCCATTCCACCTTGCGAAGATGAAAGAAAGCGATTAAAATTGTTATCAACGTAAATGTAAATAGAATCAATATAAGGTTTACCAATAGCAGGGGAATCGATAAAATTCTTTAAGTAAGCAAGCTCTTTAAGAGCTGTTTTCGATGGATATTCAGTATTTAAGATTGTTTGGAGTTGTGTGAATTGCAAAGCGCTAGCCACAATGGTTAAGCTTAATGTATCTTGTTCCTGAAACAGAAATTCAATACTCTTTTTCGATTGCTGCAAGACGGTGGTGTTCTTCTTTTGCAAATCAGCTACAATATAGTGCTGGATGATGTAATAAGAAGTGATTCCAAGTATAAGTATAGGAATCATCATTGGAACGAGAATCTTGAATAAATTCGTTAAGAAGAAGCTTCGATAAAGTCTATCAAGCTCTTTATTCATTATAATAAATTCCTATATTCACGTGGTGATTTGCCGAAATAGTTGCTAAACTTCCGGGTAAAGTTCTTCGGATTACTATAACCGACGAGCTCACTTATTTGATAGGTTTTACGTTGTGAATTTTGCAAAAGGAGGATTGCATTTTTCATACGTATGTGAGTTACATAGTCCGAAAAACTCACTCCCGTTTTTTCTTTAAAAAAAGTACTCAAATATGACGGATTCATCATCACTAATTTGGCTGTAGATTCGAGTGAAACAATCTGATAGTTGTATTCAACATATCGAATTATATCCTGTATAGTTCGATTAGCTACTTTTGATAAATCAAAGAGGGTGTATTGCGGCATCAATTGTTCTACATTTATTTTTTGTCTAGAATGCAATAATTCATCACGAATTTGAATAAACGTTTCAGCCAATTCCTTATGTTTTGTCGGCTTCAGCAAAAATTTTCGTACCCCATATTCAATGGCACGTTGTGCATAGTCAAACTCCTTATGTCCACTAAGAAGAATAACAATGATATCAGATTTCATACGATGTAGCTCTGATGCAAGCTCTAGTCCCGACATCTTTGGCATACGAATATCGCAAAGTAAAACATCAAAGGATTGTTTGGAAATTAAATTGAGCGCCTCCTCCCCATCTTCAGCGATTCCCTTTACTTCAAAGCCCATTTGTTCCCAAGGAAAATACTCTTTTAGACCCATTCTAATTTCGTATTCATCATCAGCGATAAGTAATTGAAACAACATCCTTCACCTCATTTCCGAAATCCAAAATGACAAAATTAAGCTAGTAAATTAATAAAGTCACGTTTAATTATCAGAAAATTATAACATTAAATCAAAAGCAAAGATACTCTTTCTAAAAATAACGCACACAAGCTGAAAAAAAGAAACTAATTGTAAAAATTACACGCCTATTCAATAAGTAAAAACCATTGTAAAGTATTTTTTATAATTACTTTACTAAAAATTAACACATTGGAGGAGTAGTCGTGACTGATGTAAAGGATCATATAGAGAATCAGACATATTTTGATACCTATACGAAATGGAGACATCCGGCAGGTGTAAGATTAGACAGTTCTCTATGTTCAAAACCGATACTTTCTCCCATGTTAAAAATTTATGTGAAGTAAACTTTTTAAGGAGGAAATGCTGATGAATATTGTGGAGAAAATTGTGGGAAAAATTGAGTCTAAGAGAGAATCTTTTATCGAAGTAAGTGATCGAATCTGGGAGTTTGCAGAAACAAATTATACAGAATATCGTTCTGCTGAATTGCTCGCTACAATGTTAGAAGAAGAAGGTTTTAATGTAGTATGTGGAGCAGGTGAAATTCCTACAGCTTTTACCGCAACCTTCGGCACAGGTTCTCCAGTGATTGCCATCCTTGGTGAATACGATGCATTATTTCATTTAAGCCAAGAGGCAGGAATAGCTGAAAAGCGCCCTATTGAACAAGGAGGGAACGGGCATGGTTGTGGGCATAATCTCCTTGGTACTGCGGGGGTTGCCGCAGCTATTGCCGTACGTGAAATACTTGAAGAAGAAAAACTCTCCGGAACAATTCGTTACTATGGTTGTCCAGCAGAAGAAGGTGGCGCTGGAAAAGTTCATATGTTAAAAGCCGGATTATTCGAGGATGTTGATGCCGCCATATCTTGGCATCCTTCTACAAGAAATTCTGTTCTATCAGCCCGATTGATTGCAAATAACCGCATTAATTATAAATTTAAGGGAAGAAGCGCTCATGCTGGAGCTAATCCACATCATGGCAGAAGTGCTCTTGATGCAGTTGAATTAATGAATGTTGGAGCCAACTATTTAAGAGAGCATTTAATTCAGGATACACGCTTGCATTATGCCATTCTAAACGCTGGCGGTGATTCTGCAAACGTCGTTCAACATGAAGCTGAAGTGCAGTATTTGTTGCGCGGACCAAATATGGCAGTTGTCAATGATATGGTTGAACGTGTTACCAACATTGCCAAAGGTGCTGCACTCATGACCGGAACAACGTATACACATACAATTGACTCTGGAACATCGGATTTAATACCGAATCAGCCATTAGAGCTTTTAATGTATAGTAGTTTTAGTAAATTAGGTGTACCGCAATTCAATGAAGAGGAACAGAAATTCGCCAAATTAATTCGTGACACCCTTTCACAAGAAGAAAAAGTAAGTAAGAGAGATTTAGCTGATGTTCTTCTACCATACACATATGATATGGGAATTATGCACGGATCTACCGATATTGGTGATGTAAGTTGGAAAGTCCCAACAGCCCAGTGTACCACTGCCTGTGTAGCACTTGATACATCTTTTCATACATGGCAAGTCGTCAGCCAAGGAAAAACGTCAATTGCTCATAAAGGGATGTTACATGCCGGAAAAGTAATGGGATTGACTGCCATAGAGCTTTTTAGACAACCAAATATAGTTGCCCTAGCAAAAGAAGCACATGCTAACGAATTGCAAGATAAGCCGTATATTTGTCCAATCCCTGATGATGTACGTGTTCCAAAGGTAGAAAAAACAGCAACTTTAATATAAGCACTTTGATTTGAATGAAAGAGGGTTATTTAAGTGACTGCTAATCTATTGGATGTTGATAATATCAAAGTTTCGTTTAAGAGTGATGAAGGTGATGTTACAGCGCTTGATAACGTAAGCTTTCACATAAAGAAAGGGGAAATTCTTGGTGTGGTTGGTGAATCTGGCTGCGGAAAAAGTGTCACTTCCCTTTCAATCATGAGACTGCTTGGTAAAGGAGGAAGAATCTTTCAAGGTAACATTACTTATAAAGGGAAAGAATTAACCGCACTTTCTGAAGTTGACATGCGCAAAATTCGTGGCAATGAAATCTCAATGATTTTCCAAGAACCTATGACTTCTTTAAATCCTGTCTACACCATTGGAAACCAGATGATTGAAACAATCCGTTCACATCTAAAATTGAATAAAAAAGAGGCCAGGGACCTGGCTATTGATATGCTCAAAAGAGTTGGAATTCCAAGAGCTGATACAATCATTGATGATTATCCTCACTCCTTGTCTGGAGGTATGAGACAACGTGTCATGATTGCAATGGCCCTCGTTTGTGAACCGAGTTTGCTCATTGCAGATGAACCAACAACAGCTCTAGATGTAACCATTCAAGCTCAAATTTTAATCTTAATGAAACAGTTAATTCAAGTATCAGACGCTTCCATTATGTTAATTACCCATGATTTGGGTGTGATTGCAGAAATGGCTGACCGCGTAGTTGTGATGTATGCTGGTCAAATTATTGAAGAAGCTGATGTCTACACACTTTTTGACGATCCGAAGCATCCATACACACAAGGGCTTCTTCAATCTATTCCTAATATGGAAGACAAGCAAAATAATCGATTGGAATCCATACCTGGATCAGTTCCATCTCTTCAACATATGCCAAAGGGATGCCGCTTTAACACAAGATGCCAATATGTCATGGAAAAATGTCTAGTGGATCAGCCTGAATTAATTTCATTGTCAAAAAAACATTCCGCCCGCTGCTGGTTGCTTGAGAAAGATGAAAAACCATCAGAAATTTCAGTTCATTTGTCATTAAGTAAGTGAGGAGGAATTAGATTGGTCCATATCCCAAAAGAACCAGAGCCACTTATCGAAGTCAAAGAATTAAAAACATATTATCCAATTAGAAAAGGGCTCTTTTCCAAAACAGTTGGTTATGTCAAAGCTGTTGACGGGGTTAGCTTTTCCATCTACCCCGGAGAAACCCTTGGACTTGTTGGTGAATCCGGATGTGGAAAATCAACAATTGGACGTTCTTTGATTAGGCTAGAAAAAGCAAATGAAGGACAAATCCTTTTTAATAATCAAGATATTACACTAGCTTCAAATAGCAACTTAAGGTTAATGCGGCAACACTTTCAGATTATTTTCCAAGATCCATATTCCTCTCTTAACCCTAGAAAAAGAGTCAAAGATATTTTAGCTGAACCATTACATGTCCATCAAATTGTAAAACCAAACCAAATAAACAAGCGCGTTGATGAACTACTAGAAATGGTTGGGCTTCCGAAACATTCAAAAAATCGGTATGCACATGAATTTTCTGGAGGACAGAGACAACGTATCGGTATCGCTCGTGCCCTTTCTCTAAACCCTAAATTAATCATCTGTGATGAACCTGTTTCGGCATTGGACGTATCTATTCAAGCACAAATTTTAAATTTACTTAAGGATCTGCAGGAACAACTCGGCTTAACCTACCTTTTTATTGCACATGGACTAGGTGCGGTAAGATATATTAGTGACAGGATAGCTGTAATGTACTTAGGTGAAATTGTGGAGATTGGGAAGACAGAAGATATTATGACTAATCCGAAGCACCCCTATACAAAGGCGTTACTAAGCTCATACCCAATTCCCAATCCCCATATGCGCAATAATGAAAGAATCTTGATCCACGGGGATGTCCCAAGTCCAGCTAATCCCCCACAAGGCTGCCGTTTCCATACACGTTGCCCTATTGCCACTAGTGCATGTCGAGAAGGAAAGCCCGAATTAAAAGGCGAAATTCATAAAGCTGCTTGCTTTGCGATAGAATTATAGATTTAAAAGGGGGATGCCCATGCTGACGTATATCATTCGCAGAATACTCATAGCTATTCCTATTCTTATTGGTGTAACCATCTTAAATTTTCTCATTATTAATATGGCTCCAGGTAGCCCAATAGATATGATTGTCGATCCAAATCTGTCACCTGAGGTATTAGAAGCACAAAAGGACGCACTTGGTCTTAATGCCCCCCTATACGTCCAATATTTTAATTGGCTATTAAACTTATTACAAGGCAATCTTGGTTATTCGTTAATAACCTTTCAGCCAGTCTCAAGTATTATTATGGAAAGAATCGGTCCAACCATCCTATTAATGCTTACAGCACTAATTGTTGCCCTATTGATTGCCATTCCATTAGGTATATTAAGTGCGATAAAGCAAAATTCCACCATTGACTACTTAGCAACAGGTGGTGCATTTCTTGGCATCTCCATCCCCAATTTCTTCCTAAGCCTTGGTTTAATTTATGTTTTCTCCTTACAATTAGGCATCTTGCCATCCGGCGGAATGGGGACAATTGGTGAAGAAGGAGGATTTTGGGATACCACACTACACTTAGTACTACCAGCATTAGTACTAGTTACAGGAATAGCGGGTAAAAAAATTCGTTTCGTAAGGTCAAGCGTTATTGAAACATTGGGACAAGACTATCTACGTACTGCACGTGCAAAAGGGTTAAAAGAAACGGTTGTTATTAACAAACACGCGCTTCGAAATGCCCTTATACCAATCATAACGATAATTGGCTTAGATATACCGGTGCTCTTTGCTGGCGCTGTCGTAACAGAACAAATATTTTCTTGGCCAGGTATTGGCCAACTGACGATTTCCGCGATCATGTCTCGAGACTATACAACACTTATGGGGCTTAATTTAGTTGCAGCTATCATTGTCCTTCTTGCAAACCTAATGACAGATATTACGTATTCCATTGTTGATCCTCGAATCAAGTATAAATAAGTTTAGTTGTTAAGGGAGGTGTATTAGATGCGTACTTCTAATGTAAAATTAAATTCAGAAATTAATGCGGGATTATTAATTCAAGAGAAAATTGAGCAACAAGAAGAAAGTTACACAAGAATGGTTATTCGCCGCTTCAAGAAGCACCGATTAGCAGTAGTTGGAGCAGTCGGATTAATATTGCTCACATTCATTGCACTATTTGCTCCTCTTCTCGCTCCATATGACCCATATAACATTACAGGAAACTTTGCAGCCAGTCCTAGTAAAGAACATTTGCTAGGAACCGATCAAGTAAGTAGAGATGTGCTCAGTCGCCTAATATATGCGGCTCGTATCTCACTTCTAGTTGGTGTTGGATCAGTTGCTATCAGTGTTGTAATTGGCACTATTTTAGGGTTGATTTCTGGTTATGTTGGAGGATTAGTAGATACAGTTATTATGAGAATCGTAGATATTTTTATGTCTTTCCCACACCTCATGCTTATTCTTGTTGTTGTAAGTATTGTTGGTCCAAGCTTAAGCAACTTAATTTTAATCCTTGGATTGTTAAACTGGACTGGAGTGGCACGACTTGTACGAGGAAGCGTGCTTTCCATAAAACAAATAGATTATGTTAAAGCAAGCATCGCACTTGGCTTTTCAACACCACGCATCTTATTTAATCACATTCTACCTAATGTAATTGCGCCAATTCTTGTCTACTCAACTTTCGGAATCGCTAATGCGATATTAATAGAAGCATCTCTTAGCTTTCTAGGATTGGGTGTTCCGCCACCAACAGCAAGTTGGGGAAACATGTTAACTGAGGCACAGTCACTAACAGTATTAACTTCTCAGCCATGGTTATGGATTCCTTCTGGTATGATGATTGTCTTAACTGTACTATCTATTAACTTCATTGGAGATGGACTAAGAGATGCGCTTGACCCAAGAAGTATCAAGTAGTGATAAACCAATTTACAAGGAGGTAAAATATGAAAGTTCACACGAAAACATTTCTAATGTTAATCGTTCTCGCTCTGTTTATTATAGCTGGTTGTTCCAAAGCAACTAGTAATGAGTCAGGTACACAAAACAGCACAATCGATGTTAGCAAAGGTAGTGACAAAATTATCACGATTGGTATTACCAACCCTCCAGGAGCATTTAACCCAATAGTTCGTGGTGACTATACAGCATGGTATGTAAGCTCACTTCTTTATTCACCTTTCATTGAGCTGGATAGTTCTTTTGAATTTGTACCAAAACTCGCAAAATCTATTGAATCTGAAGATAACCAAACTTTCACGGTAACTTTACAAGAAAATGCTGTCTGGACTGATGGCAAACCCGTAACAGCTGAAGATGTGGTGTTCACTGCTAAACTAATTGGTTCTCCAGATTCAAACGCAGTCTATCAAGGCGCGACATTACTTGAAGGATTTGATATGAAAGGAAAGCTCCAAGATCCGAACGGTGAAATACCAGGTATCAAACTTATTAACGAACATACAATCGAATTTAAAACTAAGACACCTATGGAAAAAAATTTATTTTACGATAAAGTCGCTTCTCATTTCAAAACTATTCCGAAGCACATCTTTGAAGAAGTACCTCCTGCCGAATTTGCTCAACATCCTGCTATACAAGAACCTAAAGTGACAAATGGTCCCTTTACATTTGGAAAGTATGCTACAAATCAATATATTGAATTGAAAGCAAATGAAACATACTTTCTAGGGAAGCCAAAACTAGATAAACTATTCTTTAAAATCATGCCTTCTGCTAATATTGTTGCCCAACTTCAAAATGGCGAAATCGATATGAACTTCCCAGGGATTGGTACTATTTCAAATCAAGACTTTGAACGAGTCGAGAATTTATCTAATGTAAAAACGACTTTCGGAAATCCGATTGATTATCAAATACTTGGTTTTAATTATGAAACGATTGAAGATGTTAACGTGCGCCAAGCAATTGCTCATGCAATTAATCGTAAAATGATTGTTGAGAGCTTATTAAAAGGGAAAGGGGAAATTAACGATTTAATTTATTCTTCAGCGAATCCTTACTATAATGAAGATATTGAAACAGTGAAATATGATATAAATGAAGCTAAAAAATTACTAGATGCAGCAGAATGGGATTCTTCAAAAGTGCTTAGATTTGTAGTCCCATCTGGTAATGGAATCAGAGAAAAAATGGCCGACCTTATCGTACAAAACTTAGCAGATGCAGGAATTAAAGTGAAAATTGAGAAGTATGATTTAGCAACAGCTTTACAGAAAACGAAAACCGGAGAATACGATCTTTTTGTTTTTAGCTTTCCCTTCTCCCTGGACCCTGACATATCAACACTTTACCATTCTCAAGGAGCAAATAATATATTTAACTATACTAATTCCAAGTTAGATCAACTTCTTGGTAGAGGATTAGCTGAAGTGAATCCAGAAAATCGAAAGTTAATTTACAACGAAATTCAAGAACTGCTTTCGAAAGAAATGCCATCACTTGTGTTAGTTTATGAAACCCGCATGCAAGCTGTCTCAAAACGAGTTAAAGTCGGCCAACCAGCAGGTATAGGAGCTTTAGTTAATGTACACGAATGGGATGTAGAGGAATAACAAGCTTCGAGAAAATCCTTTTGCTAACAAAGAGCTTTCCAAAATCACTACAGAAATGATCGATGCTTTATACAATGACAAATTGGATGAAGGGTATAGCACGAATACCATCCGAAAGATCCATCAAATGTTAAACCAAGCTTTCAAATTCGGCACTTTTCAAGATCCTCGTAACTTGTTACGTGTAATGGAGCGATTATGTAAAAAGGAAAAGTCACGAAAATCCGCTTTCACGATATCCCTCATACACACGCTTCCATCTTGATTTCAGAAAGTGTAGATATCGTTAAAGTTGCGAATCATTTAGGTCATTCCAAACCAAAGACGACTTTAAATTATTATGCTCACCTAATTCCAAATGATCACGATGAGGTGGCGAATATCTTCCACAATGCCTTGATGCAGAAAAAAGAGCCGGATGTGAGCTTTATGTGAGCATCACACCAAAACGGAGAGACAATCAAGAAAATCCTTTTCAAACAAAAAGCCAGAAACCCTTTCTACACAAAGGTTTCTGGCTCCTGAAAAT
>NZ_JBALMO010000090.1:0-10363 GCF_036963345.1 Bacillus sp. JJ722 | reverse complement strand
GTAAAGTTTTAACCTAGTAAAAGCTTATTTGTAATTACGGAACCGCTTACATAATTGACGTTTAATTGTTGAAGAAATGGATACTAAATTTTCAAAGGATGAAAATGTTTATCACAAATAAGCCTGAATCAGCATTTTATGTTGATTCTAATGTATTATTTATTTCTCTACATTAAGAACGTAATTATCCCCCAGGTCGAGGAAGAGCAGAAGATATAGGGACAGGTAAAGGCAAAGGGTATAACATTAATATTCCGTTGCCAGCTGGAACTGGTAATGCTGGCTATATGTATGCGTTGAAAGAAATTGTCGCTCCTATCACCAATCAGTTCAAGCCCAATCTTATTTTCATTTCAGCTGGACAAGACCCTGGACTATTTGATCCGCTGGCCCGTATGATGGTCACCGCAGAAGGGTTCAGGCAGATGACCCGTTTCATGCTCAATATTGCTGAAAAGCATTGCGGTGGTAAATTCATCGCCTACCATGAGGGTGGTTATAGTTCGGCACATGTCTCTTTTTGCTCTCATGCTATTGTTGAGGAAATGAGTGGAGTCAGCACAGAAGTAGTAGATCCATTCGCCCAAGCCATGCATGAAATTCCAACTGATGTACTTTTTGACATACAGAAAGAGTATGTTCAAAAAGTAAAAGAGATTCAGTCAAAATTTTGGACTTTTCAATCCTTAGTTTTATAAATACCATTTGTTATTTAACGTATTATTATCAAAAAATAAATACATTCAAAATTGACAAAATATTTATTTAATTCTTGTGAATGGTTAACTTAAATTTGCCTTGGGAAAGGGGCTTCATTTTTGTGAAAATTAATAAAACTATTCCTATTTATATAGTTGGAAATTTTATTCGAAAGGAAGATAAATATGCAAAAAAAAGTTATAGTCGGTTGCACATGCCTTTTCCGTTCGATCCGTTGGCGTCTCCTACCATGAAAGAAATTGATAAACTATCGGTAAATGATCGATTAAATCAACTCAATCTTAGCTTTATAAAAAATAGTAAAAACCAAATATTAAATCATAAAAAAAGAATCCATTTAATCAATCTTGGATTCTTTTTTAAAACATTTTTCATCATATTCTTTTGAAAAGTATTGATTTTCAACAGATAAAGCTTCCCATTCCTCAATCGATAATTTATCTGTAAAATGAGAGTTTTTAAACAACAGGCCACATACCACTTGTATAAATTGTAATGCTACAATTTTATAAATAGATAATTCCCAGAAATACAAGGAGAGAAAAAATGATTGTTAAAGACAATATTTATGGCGAATATGTAGTGGAGGGCGTTCTAGAAGAACTTATTAATAGTGCACAAGTACAAAGGTTAAAGGACATTCATCAAGGAGGAGCAAGCTACTTAGTAAATGACAAGTGGAATGTTACAAGATATGATCACTCTATTGGTGTAATGCTATTGATTAAGCAGCTTGGAGGTTCTATTGAAGAACAAATTGCTGGCTTACTTCATGATATTTCCCATACCGCATTTTCTCATGTTATTGATTTTGTAATTGAAAATAAAGAAGAAAATTATCATGAGAAAATTTATGAAAGTATCATTGGAAAATCTGATATTCCTCAAATTTTAAGCAAGTATGGTTATGACTATAAGTACATATTGTTTGATGTGGTGAAGTGGACAATACTTGAACAATCAGCTCCAAAGTTGTGTGCGGACCGTGTAGATTATACTCTTCGTGACATGTACGAATATGGTATTATTACGTTAAATGAGGTTCAGTTTTTCCTAAAGAACATGATGATAATCGATGGAGAAATCTGTTTGAGAAATATAGAATCGGCTGAATGGTTTACAGAAACATATTATAAAGAAGTGATTGATTTCTTTATGAACCCGTTAAATATTTATGGGAATAATCTGTTGGCAAACATATTGAAGATTGCATTAAATAAAAAAATAATTAATCTTGATACATTTCTTGGTACAGATGAGGAAGTATTGCTTTTATTGCGTAATTCTGATGATCATGAAGTTCAAAGTCGTCTCAAGTATCTTCATGGAAACGTAATTGTAGTGGAGGATTCCGTTCATTATGATTTACACCAAAAAAGTAAATTGAGATTAATTGACCCTTCGATACTTTATAAGAATGAATTAATGAAGGCATCTCGGAAGTCGGAACTTGTAAAATGTATGGGAGAAAAAGCTAAATTGAAAGCGGAAAAAGGGATGTATGTAAAAATTGTATCGAATTGATAGTAGTGTACTTTTGACAGAACTTGAACCCTAATTTATATGGACGAATAATTAAACTTTGGCTATATTAATAAAACAAAGTAAGATTATTTAAGTGGAGGTTACAATTGTGAAATCGTTTTATCAATTTTTACAAACATACAGACAACCGAAAATTGTTGATAATATAACTAAATTTGCGCATGATGCATTTCATGATCATAGTTTTCCTAAGCATTCTACAGATTATCAAGAAATCAGCCACTATTTAGAAATGAATGGTCATTATTTAGAGACTATGTCAATCTTTGATGAGGTTTGGGAACAATATCAACTAATATTGTAAAACACTTTTTCCAGTTTGAATTTATATAAAAGTGTTGTAATCATTCAGTTTGCTGAATATCTTTTAATTATGAAGTAAAAGCCTATTTTATTTCGTGTCATACGTCCTGAGAAGATCTAACGCCTATTACGCTGAATATCAATAACCTACAGCAGAAACATGCATATACTATTGTAAATTAAGATCTGCTCTGGGGGATGTCTCAAATGGGAAATAAGAAAAAAGCGAAGTACAAAGTAGGTGATACAGTTGTCATTACAATGTATGGCACTGTTGGTAAAATAACAGATGTTAAATTTCTTGAAGGTTGTTTTGTGTATGAAGTGAATCATAGTGAGGGACTTTTTATGGAACCGCTTTTAGTACCTATTGAAGAATATGACGGTTATATCCTGCAAGATAAAGAGCAAATCAATATCGAGTATAAGTTTTTCTTTGGTGACTTAGTCCAAGTTGAAGGATATGAAGAGGAATACTTTAAAGTGGTTGGGTTTCGAACTGAAATTTGGCGTTACAAGGAAAATGCATGGGAAGATGTTGTGTATGAATTATCAAGATTATCAGACGGTGAGTGGTTAGAGGCTCAAGAAGATGAGTTAACGTTAATCGCGGATGCTGAGAGTGCGGATTTATTTTTTCAGAAATTAGGTTTTTTGTATCCAGTGAAGAAAAATTCAGGTATGAAGGAAAAAGTTCCTCAAAATGTATTGCGAAAAGCTGAATGGAAAACGCTACAAGAGTGTAAGGAAAGAAAGCAATTAATCGATAACCTTTTAGACCTTTATAATGATTATGCTGAACTATATAAAATGTTCCAAGATGACGAATATAAAAAGGTAATGTTGCTTACTTTGTTGAAATTAAAAGGAGTGTCTACAGAAGTAAGTAAAAAACCGAAGAAAAATAGTTCAAAAATGCAATAATCACATAGTATTTGTAATATGAGTAAAATAGCTATTTTACTTTATGTGAAAATGTAATATTATAACAATTAAGCACATAAAGGTATAAAAAAGGGGGCGATCTTATTGCGCGAGATTGAGGTCGTAATAGACACGGAAGAAATCGCAAATTATTTTTTTCAGGAATTAACGAAGCGAGGCTATGTGCCTACTGTTGAAGAACTTGAAGAACTTGCGGATATAACCTTTGAGTACTTACTTGATAAGTGTATAATAGATGAGGAAATGGAAGAGTAACACAATGAGGGGCGACGGTTTTACCGTCGTTTTTATATTATATAAAATTATATTAACAAAAAAAATTTGAAACTTTTTTATAAAATAATTCGTATGATACTTAAAAGGAGTGATGAAGTTGTTTAAAAAAATTATCAAATCAATCATTAGTAATAGTTCGGGCCATCACCATAAGAAACGATCTTCTAGCAGTGATATGAAACATTATTCGCACAAACATAATCATTATGGACACAAACATTATAAAAAAGGCTATAAGAAAAAATCTTTTAGCTCGCGCAGTTTCTTTAGTTCAAGAAGTTTTTTCAGTAGTTAATAAGGAGATGCCCCTTAATGTTTTTTCGCGATTTTGGTGAAAAAAAATATCATCATTTATTTTATGCAGCAATTGAAGAAATGGGACCATATGAAGTCGTCCAATTATTAGGGAGAGGTTCATATGGGTTTGCTTATTTAGTTCTTAATAAAGAAACAAGCAATCAGTTTGTCTTAAAACGGTTGCGTAGAAAGCATATAAAGAAGAAAAAAACAGTTGGGAATTTTCAACAAGAGATTGCTTTTTTACGAAAAGAAATGCATCCGAATATACCTGCTATAACGCAAGTTGGAAGTATAGCAGGTATTCCCTACTTTTCGATGGATTATATTGAAGGAAAAACGTTCGAACAAATCATATTTGGAGATGGAGTTACATTTACGATTGAACAATCTTTGAAAATAGTTGGACAACTATTAGAAATGGTAACTGTTATTCATAATCATGGAATTGTACATAGAGATTTGCGAATTCCTAATATTCTCCTACGTAACAATGAATTGTTCATCATTGATTTTGGGTTAGCTTGTTTTCAGGATCCTACATTTGATTATAGTCAAGTAAAGAATCCTAAAAAAGCTCCAAGCTATATTAGTGATTTGTATAACATTGGTCACTTTTTACTTTTCTTATTATATTCCAACTATATACCGACTCATAAAAAAGAACGGAGTTGGCAAGAGGAGTTACAGTTACCTAATCAAGTGCAAAATTATCTTGAAAAACTACTATTACTACAACAACCGTTTTCTAATGCTCAAGAAGCATATCAAGCTTTAAATAGATTAAAGATCAATTAATATATGTGAAGTAAATGAATATAATGGAGGAATTCTCATGTCGATGTTTAATAAGTTTTTAGCAAGTTTAGGAATGGGTAGTGCAAGAGTAGATACGAAGTTAGAAAAAGATTCTTTCTTACCTGGTGATCAAGTTAAAGGTGTTGTGGAGATTACCGGTGGAAATGTAGAACAACAAATTGATGAAATATATTTAACGCTACATACGAGATATGAGAAAGAAAGTGGCGACAAAAAATATAATGAAACCGCAACAATTGAACGGATTCGTATAAATGAGCCGTTTACAATTGCTGCAAATGAAGTGAAAGATATTCCTTTTTCGTTTATATTACCTCTAGATACACCGTTAACATATGGTGTAACAAAAGTTTGGCTTGCAACGGGTTTAGATATTAAAAATGCCGTTGATCCAAGGGATGAGGATTATATTAAAGTTTCTCCAACACCACTAATTCATTCTGCATTTTTAGCACTTACAGATTTAGGTTTTAAATTAAGAAGTGCAAAATGTGAACAAGCTCCGCATAGGTTTAGAAAAAGAATGCCTTACATTCAAGAGTTTGAGTTTGTGCCAGTAAGTGGCCAGTTTAGAGGAAGGTTAGATGAATTGGAATTTGTTTTTTATCAATCCAATATTGATCAAGCTGAAGTTCTATTAGAAGTAGATCGAAAAGCCAAAGGATTAGCTGGTTTATTTGCAGAAGCGCTTGACGCTGATGAAACGATGGTACGTCTGAATTTGAATCAACAAGATATGCCGGATATGAAGGATAAACTTACCCAAGTTATTTCACGTTACTCTTAATAAAAATAATCCGCTAGCTATTAATCTAGCGGATTATTTTTTAGCTTTCATTCGATTTGGTTTACCATAAAATATTAATTGTGTGATGTTATTATGAAGCATGCTGGTGTTTATAGTAGGCAATAATAGTAACGATGCAATAGATAGTCAAATTATTTGCAAACATCTTACAATTCATAAACGCATCATATTTATGGTATAGTAAGGGGTGTAATACGACATATTAGGAGGATTTAATGATGAGTGTACATATAGGAGCAAAAGCAGGAGAGATTGCCGATATTGTTTTATTACCTGGTGATCCGTTAAGAGCAAAATATATTGCTGAAACATTTTTAGAAAATCCAACTTGTTATAATGAAGTACGTGGAATGTTAGGTTTTACGGGTACGTATAAAGGTAAGAGAGTTTCAGTACAAGGAACTGGGATGGGTGTACCGTCAATCTCTATTTATGTGAATGAGTTAATTCAAAGCTATGATGTGAAGAAGCTAGTTCGTGTTGGTACTTGCGGAGCGATTCAAGAAGATGTAAAAGTGAGAGACGTTATATTAGCAATGACTGCTTCTACTGATTCAAGAGTAAACCAACTTACTTTTGGAATCGATTACGCACCAACTGCTAACTTTGAGCTATTAAAGAACGCATTTGATGCTGGAGTTGAAAAAGGGCTTAATTTAAAAGTAGGTAATGTATTTACTGCTGATATGTTCTATAATGATAATGCAGATCATAAAAAATGGGCTCAATATCAAATACTAGCCATAGAAATGGAAACTTCAGCTCTATATACAATTGCAGCGAAATTTGGAAGACAAGCTCTTTCTGTATTAACAGTTAGTGATCATATATTAACAGGTGAAGAAACGACTTCTGAAGAAAGACAAACTACTTTCAATGAAATGATTGAAGTAGCTCTAGATGCGGCTATTAAAGAATAAAACGTATGGATGTAACAAGAGAATGTTCTAGTCACTTTGCTGTTACGATTTATTCGTATACAATAGTGACTAGGCATTCTTTTTCTTATATAAAAAAGATAGCCGAATTAGCAGTAAGAATGTAAAGGTGAGGACATTTAAAATGAACACAAAATTAATAGGCGTGCTATTATCAGTAGCTTTGTTAAGTGGATGCCAATCCCTGCAGAA
This sequence comes from Bacillus sp. JJ722, assembly GCF_036963345.1. NCBI lineage: Bacteria > Bacillati > Bacillota > Bacilli > Caryophanales > Bacillaceae > Bacillus > Bacillus sp. JJ722. The sequence continues at coordinate 3,520 of NZ_JBALMO010000090.1, read as the reverse complement.
TAGTTTTACAAACGATGAGGGAAACTCTACTAAAGAACAACAAAGCTCTGAAAAGCAAGAAGAATTGAATGGACAAGCAAGTAAGGAACAATCCGCCGAAGATGTTCTGACTTTACCAACTCAATACTTCAATCAAATCGTTGAAACAGGTGGGAAGAATGTTATACAGAACTCAGAAAATACATTAGTTTTAGTGAATAAGATGTATTATTTATCAGAGTCATATATACCTTCTGACCTTGTTCGAGCAAATGTCCATTATTCTTTTGGTGATGAACAAATTGAGAAAGCTTTATTAAGACAAGAGGCAGCGACTGCATTAGAAGAGATGTTTAATGGGGCCAAAGCAGAGGGTGTTGAGTTAGTTGCTGTATCAGGCTACCGATCATATGCAAGGCAAAAAGTTTTATTCGATGCTGAAGTTCAACAACAAGGTTTAGAAAAAGCTAAACAAGCTGTTGCAATTCCTGGTCAAAGTGAACATCAAACAGGTTTGACAATGGATATCTCTAGTCCCTCTGTGAATTTAGAATTAACACAAGCCTATGAGAACACAGTTGAAGGTAAATGGCTAGCTGAAAATGCACATAAGTATGGCTTTATCCTTCGATATCCTAAAGGAAAAGAAGAAATTACCGGTTACAAATATGAACCGTGGCATTTTCGCTATGTAGGTAAGGAATTTGCTAAAACTATGCATGAAAAAGGTTTGACACTAGAAGAGTACTTTAATGTTGTAAAAGAAATTTAAATGTGATGATAAGTGTGCCAAATAGACGCATATGAGAGTGAAAGTGGTGAAAAAATGGAAGAGGAAAAGAAAGTAAAAAATGAGAACAAAAGCTTATCATATGTGAAGTTTAAGAAGTTTCACTTTATCATGGGTGTGTTCTTACTGATTTTTTTAACTGCGGGTATAACTACGATTGCTTTAACATTCGGAGATGAGAAAGTTCAGCCTAATTTAAATGACCGTGCTGAGTTTAATAAGCTGTACGAAACGTTTGATACAATAGAAAATCAATATTATACAGATGTAGATGAAGAAACACTAGTTAACGGTGCCATTAATGGAATGATTGATTCACTAGATGATCCTTATTCCGATTACATGGATATTGAGGAAGCTGAAAATTTTCATAATACCATTTCTTCTTCTTTTGAAGGTATAGGTGCTGAAATACAAGAAAAAGATTCAAAAATTGTTATCGTTTCACCTATTAAAGGTTCTCCAGCTGAAAAGGCAGGTTTAAAACCGAATGATGTCGTTTTAAGTGTAGATGGAAAAAGTTTAGACGGTTTAAGCTCAACTGAGGCAGTAGCAAAGATTAGAGGAAAGAAAGGTACTAAAGTTGCTTTGATGGTTCAAAGAGGGCAAGAAGAACCTTTCAAAGTAAATATAACTAGAGATACCATTCCTATTGAAACAGTTTACGCAGAAATGCTAGACAATAACATTGCGAAAGTTCATGTAACTTCTTTCTCTGATGATACATTTAAAGAGCTAACGCACGCTTTAGAAGAAATGCAAGCCAAAGGAATGAAAGGTTTAGTGTTAGACTTACGTGGAAATCCTGGTGGTTTTATGGATCAAGCTATGCAAATAGCAAGTATGTTTGTTCCAGACGGAAAAGCAATCTTCCAAATTGAAGATCGCAATGGTAATAAACAAGTTGTTAAATCCGAAAATACCGATGTATTTGAATTCCCAGTAGTAGTATTAGTTGATGAAGGAAGCGCTAGTGCGTCTGAAATTGTCGCTGCGGCAGTAAAAGAATCAGCGGGTATTCCTATCGTTGGTGAGAAAACATTCGGTAAAGGAACAATTCAAACAGCAAAAGATCTTGAAGATGGATCAAATATTAAGTATACAACTGGTAAATGGTTAACTCCAAATGGTACTTGGATTCATAAAAAAGGAATCGAACCAGATGTGAAGGTAGCACTACCATCTTATGCACATTTAACTTATATTTCTCCAGAAAAGGAACTAAAAGTAGGAACATCTTCAGCAGAAACAAAAGTGGCTGAAGAAATGTTAGAAGCGGTTGGTTATAAGCCGGGGAAAGTTGATGGCATATTTGATGAATCAACAAAAGCAGCTGTTATTCAACTTCAAAAAGACGTGAAATTAGAACAAAATGGAATCCTGAAAGATAAAACTACAATAGCGTTAATGGACAAACTTCGCGATAAAATTAAGGCGAACGATACACAATTAAATAAAGCAGTTGAGATTCTTTCAGAGAAGATAAAGTAAAGTATCATGTAAAAAAGAGATGAAACAGTTTAATTAACTGTTCATCTCTTTTTTTGTTGACATAATCATAGCTTGTTTGTAGAGTATTACAAACAGACTTTTTCTGGTTATCCAGGGGAATAAAAGGAGTGGAAGCGATGATTAAGTATCCTATATTAGAAAAAGGGGCAAAAATTGGTGTAACAGCACCTTCCTCAGGAGTAAAAGAAGAATTACATCATTTACTAAAACAAGCTTTTGAAGCCTTGGAAAGAAGAGACTATGAAGTTGTTTGCGGGGAAACACCTTGGTCACAAGAGAAGGCTAAATCTTCTAATGCCAAAAAACGGGCTAATGAATTCATGAACATGGTACAAGATGAGAATATAGATTTAATTATTCCTCCTTGGGGTGGCGAATTATTAATTGAAATCCTTGAAGAAATTGATTTTGAAAAGATAAAAACAAAGTGGGTTTTAGGATATTCTGATACAAGTGCATTATTGTTAGCGATTAGGTTACACACAGGTATCGCTACAGCTCATGGTACAAATTTAATCGATTTAAGGGGAGAGTACTGTGATGATACAACAGCAATGTGGGAAAGTGTACTAGCGAATAAAACAGGCTCATCTATTACTCAATCCTCTTCAGGAAAATATCAAAAGCAATGGCAGCATGATAACTCATAACCTTGCGTATTCCATTTAACAGAAGATACATGTTGGAAAACAGTTTCTGGCACTCCAATTACAAGTAGTGGCCGATTGCTTGGTGGATGTATTGATGTTATTAGACATCTTATTGGAACTCCTTATGGTAAAGTACAATATTTCAGAAAGAAACATTGTGAGAATGATTCTATCATTTGGTATCTAGAAAACTGCGAGTTATCTACGACAGATTTACGCCGTTCATTGATTCAAATGAAACTAGCAGGGTGGTTTGAACAGTGCTCGGGTATCTTATTTGGACGAAGTGCTGCCAATCATCAGGTTGATGGTTACTCTGCGGAAGATGTTTATAAAGACCTTGCAGAAGAACTTCAAATTCCTATTATTTATGATATAGATTGTGGTCATGTACCACCTCAAATTACTTTTATTAATGGGGCGTATGCAGAAGTTAAAGTTAATGGTGGAAAAGGAGAAATTATTCAGTATTTTAAACAGTGATCATTGTATAGATGTCATTTGGAAGTTTACTCCAAGTAAATGATGACTTACTGCATGTAAGTCATCATTTCTACTTTTTTTTAATTAAGGCTCTGTTAAACAATAA
>NZ_JBALMO010000089.1:11146-25865 GCF_036963345.1 Bacillus sp. JJ722 | reverse complement strand
CTTTTTATCCCGTTCTAACTAGCGCTAAGACACTCAATTCAAAACATGTAAAATCGAAGACGTTTTAGAGGGAGATTAAGCACCAGTAAAAACCCGATAAAAGTTTTACTTTATTTTTATACATCTCCCTATTTTAAGTCTCATAGTATAGGTAGTAAGTGGAGTTCGAGCGAAATAAATTTTGTAGGTGTAAATATGGAAATGAATCTAAAGCAGGCGTTCCCTAGTTATTTAAGGGAAGATGTTGGGGAAGTATTAGAAGTAATGCCAAATTATAAAACGAACGATGATTATTTTGCGGTGAAAATGTACGGTGGGACGATCCGAATACCTGAACGATTATATTGTGAAGAGCTCCCCAGTGAAGTTATTTCTTCTTTAAGTGATAGGAAAAAGAAGATTATATTTTGTCTTTATATGAGGCATTACGATGGATTTGTAAGAGAAAAAAATCTTAGCCGAATTTTGAGTGTGCCCAATATTGAAAAGTGGGTGCTACCATACATATTACGTTTAACAGGTGAATATGTCGTTGAAATTCTCGAGGAGATCAATCGACATATGGATATAATTAATAATCGGACACTTTACAGCTTTATTAATGATAATCCTAAGTTTTATATGAGGATAAAAAGTCGTGTAGCTAGCTATTGGGATTGTCATTACCGTCAGAAGTATCCCAATAAAGAAGAATATGTCGGTTTTCGAATACTACAATCGATTCAAATGAATTTGGACAAATAATAATTAAACAAGCAATATGTAATTTGATTGCATTCGTTTTACTATTCTAGCACAATGAAGAAAAAGATGAATTTGAGGAGTACAAATGACGAAGTTAAGATATAAAAATTATGATGACGTGAGTTCAACAAAGGGATATTCAGATATGAAGAAATGGCGCAAAGAAAGAAGAGGAAAGAAGAAAAATCTTTCAGTGCAAATCCCTCAAGCCCTTAATAAAGATATAACAAGAATTCGAGAAAATCGAAAAGCTTTCTCCATTACTTGGATAGGACATTCAACTTTTCTTATTCAAATTAATGGATATAATATTTTGACTGATCCAGTTTGGGCAAAATTAATGGGTTTTCAAAAGCGGTTAACGGAACCGGGCTTAAGTTTGGAAGAAATTCCTGAGATTGATGTCGTGATTATTTCTCATGGTCATTATGATCATCTAGACTTTGGAACAATTAAGAAACTACGTGGTGATATTACTTATTATGTTCCTGTTGGATTAAAGAATGCTTTTCAACGTAGGGGATATAAAAAGGTTATTGAGGCAAATTGGTGGGATGAGTTTGAATATGAAGATTTGAAATTCACATTTGTTCCGGCTCAACATTGGACGAGACGAACATTAACTGATACGAATACCTCTCATTGGGGTGGATGGGTTATTGAGAATAACGAAGAAACCATTTACTTTGTAGGTGATACAGGCTACTTTCGTGGCTTTAAAGAAATTGGATCGAAATTCTCTATTACATATACGTTAATGCCAATAGGAGCGTATGAACCAGAGTGGTTTATGGCATCAGCTCACATTAATCCAGAAGATGCAATAACTGCATTCCTTGAAACGAATGGTAACATAATGATCCCTATGCATTACGGAGCTTATCGATTAGCTGACGATACTGGTCCAGAGGCATTAGAACGATTAATGAAAAAGTGGACGAATTTAAAACTCTCATCTGAACAGTTAGCCGTACTGAAACATGGTGAAACACTTTGGAGAGAGAATGATGAATGAACGGTGGAGAAGAATCTCCACCGTTTTATGTGGAAAGAATAAAACGATTAAATTTTCTTGTAATTATATGACGTAGTTGAAAGAAAAATGTTGATCTCTTCTTTTAATTAGAAGGACTAATGACTGTTTTTGTTGAATATTTTTATGAAGTAAGCTTTATTGAAAGCTTACAATTCGCAACTTACATTCAAGGAGGTAATGAATTCATAGGAACAGAGTAGAGCTATAAATTGAAGAAATATAAAAGAAAAGGGGAATTTATATGGCAATTCATACAAGAGGGTTACTTGAATGCAACGTTGATAAGGATGCAATTATTAAAGCTTTAAAAGGAAAATTTAAAATCTCTTCCATTGACGAAGAAAATCAACCATTATGTACAGTATTAGTTTTCGAATATGGTGGTGAGGAACAAAGGTTGTCAATATTTGAGAATTTTAAGGATCAAGGATTTATAGGATTCACAAAGAAGGAAACAGTTACATTAGTAGAGCTTTCATTAAATAGTAATTCTTCCGCTATTGTGCAAGGAATAGTCGAAAAATATGGTGGCTATTATATTGAAAATGATTATGGCGATTTATGGAGTTATATTGAAGCAGTATAGGTAAGATTAGGTCTTAAATAAAAAATATAGCATGAGGGATAAGAAAAACAATGGAATCTAGAACAAGCAGTGATGTTGTCAAGGAAGATGTACAACGAAATAAGCTACTCATTATTGAATATATGTTAAATGAACTTAATCAATGATGGGTAGCTTATTTAGCTTATATGAAATGATGTGTCTCATATATTATTAGCATGAATTTGCTATATACCTTATGGATTTTATTTTAATGTGGCATACGCTTTTATGCGTGGAAGAATTGGAACTAATATTTCACTCGCTATGTATTCGGTATCTAAACCAATAAGGTTATTACCTTCAAATTCTACTGATCTAGCTTTTTCAGGATTATTGCAAAAATCGAATGAAATAACTCCTTCTTCTTCAGTCATACGCATAAAAGTGAAGGTTATATTGTGTTCAGCAAGACATTGTTCAAACGCATGAAATAATGCATCTAATTGATCTTGATTCATTGATGTAAATTCCATTTGAATCACCTCCTACTCAATTAGAATATCAGAATAATTGTATTGTTTCAAAATTTTTTAACGTATCAAAGAAGAAACTGCCTCAAATAACGTCATTTTACGTAATGTTGAGACAGTTCTGGAAAGTTATTATAGCTAATTAAAAAAGTTTACATTTTGCAATGCGATCCACAGCTTCTAGTAATCTATCTTTATTTTCTACTAACCCTACTCGTACATATCCTTCTCCATATTCTCCAAAACCAATTCCCGGAGCGACTGCAACATCTGCATGATCTAATAGATGTGTAGCGAAGAGTTCTGAAGTGAAGCCTTTCGCGACGGGCATCCAAACGAAGAATGAACCTTCTGTAGGTGCAGCATGCCAGCCGATTGTTGCACATTTCTCAACAAATGCATCTCTTCTTTCTTTATAAAGGGCAACTAATTCTTTAACACTTTCTTCGCCATTCATAAGCGCCTCTACCGCCGCATCTTGAATAGCAGGGAAGAGGCTAACATACATATGATCTTGAATTAAGTTAATAGCTTCTATGATTTTTACGTTTCCTACAGCGAAAGCTACACGCCAACCAGCCATGTTAAAAGTTTTTGAGAGGGTATAGATTTCAACACCTACTTCTTTTGCCCCTTCCGTTTGCATGAAGCTAAGCGGTTTTTGCTCGCCAAAACCAAGAGCTCCATATGCGAAATCATGTGTAATAATTACATCATTTTGTTTAGCAAAAGCTACGGTTTCTTCGAAAAATTCTTTTGTTGCTGTAGCACCAGTAGGGTTGTTAGGATAATTTAAGAACATTAATTTTGCTTGTTTAGCAATTTCACTTGGAATTTGATTATAATCAGGAAGGAACTGATTGCTTTCTTCCAATGGCATAAAATGTGTTGTTGCTTTTGCTAGACTGATACCAGATAAGTAATCAGGATAGCCCGGATCTGGTGCTAGGATAAGGTCGCCTTCATCACAAAAGCACAAAGGTAATTCTACTAAACCTATTTTTCCACCAAAGAGGATAGCTACTTCAGTATCATGCTGAAGTGTTACTCCGTACTCACGTTCATAAAAGCTACAGATGGCTTTCTTTAAACTTTCTTTTCCGCTAAACGGTGAATAACGATGAGATTCTGGATCTGCCGCTGCACGTTGAAGCTCTTTAATAATATGATCAGGCGTAGGTTGGTCAGGATTTCCTTGACCAAGATTAATAATATCTCGTCCTTCTGCTTTGGCTGCATTAACTTGTTTAACTAGTTTCGAAAAAAACTGTGTTGGTAATTGTTGTAGGGTTTTACTGAACTGCAAAATGGTCACCTCTAATTAAAAATAATATGTTAATCATATATTCTGATAATTATGCTGTCTACTAAAATATTTACATAGAGTTAAATGGAGTAGGTTGGTATGATAAAATAAATGATAACGAATATAAAAAGCAGGTGTTTATAGATGTTGCAAAGAGCAAAAGAAATATTGTCGTCGTATTTTGGATATGATTCGTTTCGTGATGGGCAAAAGAGAGTTATTGAGCAGGTATTGGAAGGAAAGGATACACTTTGTATTATGCCAACGGGTGGTGGCAAGTCGTTGTGCTATCAAATTCCTTCACTAGTATTAGAGGGAACAACAATTGTTATTACTCCGCTCATTTCTTTAATGAAAGATCAAGTGGACACATTACAACAGCTCGGAATTGCTGCAACGTATATTAATAGTACGCTAACAGCTGATGAATTAACACATATAATGGAAGAAATTAGATTTGGACAGTATAAAATGGTTTATATTTCGCCAGAACGATTACAATCAGAAGACTTTGTTGAGGCTATTCAATCATTGTCTATTCCACTAGTTGCTGTAGATGAAGCACATTGTATATCGCAATGGGGACATGATTTCAGACCAAGCTATAAGCTGATTTATCCGTTTATTGAAAGATTACAAAGTAAACCAACGATATTAGCTTTAACAGCCACTGCTACCCCTCATGTACAAGAAGATATCCGTTTATCTTTAGAAATCCCCCTTAGTCATACTATAATGACAACGTTTAAACGTTCTAACCTATTATTTTCCATAATAAAAGGGCAAGAAAAAGATAAGTTCTTAATTGATTTTCTTACGAAGAATAACAATGAGACAGGCATTATTTATGTAGCTACAAGAAAAGCGGGTGAGAATCTACAAGTAATGTTAAGAAAACATTCAATTCAATCTGCATTATATCATGGAGGTTTGTCTGCTGGGGAACGGATGAGTCAACAAGAAGATTTCTTACATGATCGAGTTCATGTCATGATTGCAACGAATGCTTTTGGAATGGGTATCGACAAATCAAATGTGAGATTTATCCTTCACTACCAAATGCCGAAGGATTTAGAAAGTTACTATCAAGAAGCGGGTCGAGCAGGTCGAGATGGTTTAGAAAGTCAGTGTATATTATTATTTAGTGCACAAGATGTTCAAGTGCAGAAATTCTTAATTCAATCATCTGCCGATCAGGAACGTCTTATGAACCAATATGAAAAATTACAACAAATGGTTGATTATTGTCATACGGAAGAATGTTTACAAACGTATATTCTAGATTACTTTGGAGAGAAGGCTGAAGAAGATTGTCATCGTTGTGGAAACTGTACAGATGAACGCACAAGTGTGGATGTGACGAAGGAAGCCCAAATGGTACTATCGTGTATTATTCGTACAGGCCAAAGGTTTGGTAGATTGATGATTTCACAAATCTTAACGGGCTCAAAGAATAAAAAAATATTACAATTCAAATTTAATGAATTATCTACTTATAATTTAATGGGCAAGCAAAGCAGTAAAGAAGTGAATCAATTTATCGATTTTCTTATTGCTGAAGAATACATTACAATGCAGCAAGGTGAGTATCCATATTTGGAAGTGTCACCGAAAGGTATTAGGGTATTGAAGCAACAAGCGCAAGTTTGGCGTAAAGAAGAGATAAGAACGAAAGCCGTTTCTAAACAACATCCATTGTTTGAAAAATTACGTGAGTTGCGAAAAGAGATTGCCAGCCGTGAAGGAGTACCGCCATTTGTTATTTTCTCAGACGAGACTTTACATGATATGTGTAATAAGCTCCCACAAACGTTAGAAGGTATGCTGGATGTTAAAGGTATTGGCCAAATGAAAAAAGAAAAATTTGGCGAAGTATTTTTACAAGTCATTTTAAATTTTCAAGAAGAGCAACAATTAGCTAATAATAATGAAGTAAGTCAAATCAAAAATAGCGAACAGAAAGAAAAATCGCATATCATAACTTATGAGTATTATAAGGAAGGTAAAACAGTAGATGAGATTGCAAAAACTCGTAATTTAGCTTTAAGTACAGTAGAAGGCCATCTTATGCAATGCCACAATGACAACTTATCCATAAATTGGGGAGACTTCTTTTCTGAACAAGAAGGTACTTTAATTGAGGAAGTGGTTCAACAAACGGATATTGATGTAGAAGGTTTAAAGGGAATTAAAGAGAAAGTGCCTAATAATATTTCGTACTTTATGATTCGAGCGTATTTACTCTATAGAAAACAGAAATCTTTGGCCTAGCAGATGTTTGTAATGGCTTTTGTGATAACGGATTATAAAAGATGAAAAGAGCTTTATATATGGTCTAGGCATAGGGAAATATCGTATGCTAATATAATAATAATGGGTATTGCAATTAATGTTATCTCAACAGTGTTAGGATATGTCCTTAGTAAAATGTTTATAAGAATTTTAGTTATGAACTAAATATTAAGAGGGTGTCACAAGGTTTTTTCCTTTGGCACCCTTTTGTTAAGATTTTTGTAAGTAAGGAGATGAACGGATGTTCACGATTGGTTCAAGGACAATTAAAACAGCAATTGGAGCTATGGTATCGTTAATTATCGCACAATTGCTTTCACTTGATAATGCTAGTACGGCAGCAATTATTACACTCTTAAGTGTTCAAAGTACGAAGAAGCAGTCAATTGATGTCGCATTTCGAAGATTTGCAGCATGTATTGGTGGTATGGGTCTTGCTACGTTGTTATTCGAAGGTACAGCATATACACCGTTAACAATTGGTCTTCTTCTTTTTATTTATATCCCAGTAATGGCTAAATTAGGTTTACAGGATGGTATTGTTCCTGGTTTCGTAATTATTATGCAATTATATATAGAGAAAGCTATTACAATTGACCTATTAATTAATGAAATCTTAATTATTGTTATAGGAATTACAGTAGCTCTTCTTGTTAATTTGTATATGCCGAGTACAGAAAACACATTAAAAAAAGTGGCAAAAGAAACAGAAGAGAATATGAAGTTGTTATTATTACAGCTTTCTCGTTTTATCCGTAAGAAAGAGCCTGTATGGAATGATGAATTCGAAATTAAAACGTCAAATTCTATCAAAAGTGGCCGTCTTATCGCGAAGCGCACTGTAGAAAACTCTTTCACTCGCAAAGAGAATTACTATGATCAATATTTTAAAATGCGTTTTCAACAGGTGGAATTGCTGAGAAGAGTAATACCGACAATCCTTGATTTACCAAGTAAATTTGAACAGAGTGAAATGGTAGCAAATTTCATTGAAAATATGGCCTTATCGCTTGCTGAAGATAATCCAGCTGTTGAATTACTGGAAGATTTACGGAAATTAAAAGCAACTTTCGTAGAAATGGATTTACCAAAGACAAGGGAAGAGTTTGAAACGCGAGCGGCCTTGCTCATATTAATAAATGAAGTTGACCGTTTTATTCAATTGAAAATGAATTTTTATGAAGAAGTTACGGAAAAACAAATAAAAGATTAGACTTGCAACTATGAATAAGTATCAAATAATAGGATTATGTAAATAAGTTTTAAGTAAAAAAGTCCAAAACTATCTTATTTGATAGTTTTGGACTTTATTTTTTTTTCTTCCAATTGTTTTTGCCAAACATGTATAAATTGTAGTAATTCAATTAATTGAATAGACAGTTCATTTGAGATGGTGTTATAAGAGGACAGGTTCCTCGTTATATTAATCACCACGTGAAGTCTAGGTGTTTCTACATATAATTCTGTTGAAATAAAGTCAAGTAGTTCAGTTACTTCACTATTTAAATCAGTACTACCATGAATAATATTATCTACAATATCATTGATTTTCTTCTTGATATTTTCAGAACTATCCCAAAAAATCGGCTTAAAGACCTGGAATGATGTTTTATCAATAAGAACATCAGGTTGCTTCAATATAAATGGTAGGCAATATTCTAAACAGTTTAGATTATAGCTAATGAATTTGTAAAGTTTAATATCTTCGATACGAATGATATCGGCAACTCTTAATTGATGGTGAAGCGATCCTAAAAACGAAGTAGCAAGGTCATGTGAATGATCTTTAATTTCATTTCCATAAATTTGTCGCATTCTTTCAGAAAGCCAAAGTACTTCATTAACGTGATCTTCCCAAATAAATTTCTTTAAACTTTGATTATCTTCTAAAATTAACGCTTCATAGAGAGAAAAAACACGCTTTTTTTTATGTAATCTCATTTTTACAGCAATTTGTTCTATTAGTATCTCTTTATCATTAACGCAGCCTTTTTGTTGTATGATTTCTCTTTCGAGCTTCACTTTACCTTTTATTTGGTGCAATAAGGCTAGTACTAAATCACTTTTGGAATGGAAATAGTTGTAGAATGTTCCTTTTGAAATACCAGAAGCTTCGATAATCTCTTGTACAGAAGTAGTAAAATAGCCTTTTTCTAAAAATAACTCCCGTGCGCAGTCAATGATTGCATCTTTTTTATTTTGCAATTGATATTCTCCTTTTTATACTAGTCGTCTAATTTTATCATAAGTTTTTCAATCGATTAATTCAAGTCAGAGTCTTTTTTGTAAAACGATTTACATAATTCGAGAATATGGTGAGATTTGGCATTGTACTTTCAGTATAAAAAATATACTATATGAATTATTCGTTTTTTGAAAGGAATGAGAGAATTGGATCATTTTAATGGGCAATCAAAGGATGTTAATGGAAAACCATATAACAGACCGATGCTTGTTGCAGTTATGTTGGTGGGCGCTTTTGTAACTATTTTGAATCAAACATTACTATCAACAGCGCTACCTCATATTATGACGGATCTAGAAATTAACCCGGCAACTGGTCAATGGTTAACAACGGCATTTTTGTTGACAAATGGAATTATGATTCCTCTAACAGCTTTATTGATTGAGAAGATTAGTTCCAAAACATTATTTTTATTTGCCATGATTTCTTTTGCAATCGGAACAATTGTATGTGCTTTGTCGGGAAGTTTTGAAATGTTAATTGTGGGTCGTATTATTCAAGCAGTTGGTGCGGGAATAATAATGCCACTATTATCTGTCATAATTCTAATGATTTTTCCGATTGAACGAAGAGGGGCAGCGATGGGAATGGTTGGTCTCGTATATGCATTTGCTCCAGCGGTGGGACCAACTTTTGGTGGATGGATTGTAGATACATGGGATTGGCATTATTTATTCTATATTGTTTTTCCTATTGTTATTTTAGATATTGTTTTTGCTCTCTTTGCTATGAAAAATGTAGTGAAGTTAACAAATCCTAAAATCGATATTTTATCTGTTGCATTATCCACAATAGGATTTGGAGCTTTCTTATACGGCTTTAGTAGTGCAGGAAATGATGGATGGACAGATTTTAAAGTTATTTTTTCCATCACCATCGGTGCTATCGGGATTGGCTTATTTACTTGGCGTCAACTTGTTTTACCGAAACCAATGCTTGAACTTCGTGTGTTTAAATCGAAAATCTTTACATTAACGACAATTATTGGTGGAATTCTATACATGTCAATGATTGGTTCAGGTATGATACTTCCTATTTACATTCAACAAGTGCATGGAAAAACAGCACTATACTCTGGTTTAATCTTATTGCCTGGAGCATTACTAATGGCTATTATGGGTCCAATAGTAGGCCGTATCTATGATAAATTTGGTATTAGATGGTTGGCTATTATTGGTTTAACGATTCTAACCCTTTCTACCATTCCGTTTATGTTCTTACATGTAGATACAGCAATGTGGTGGATTGCTGTTGTACATGCAGTTCGTTTTTTAGGTATTTCGATGGTAATGATGCCATTAACAACAGCTGGTATAAATGCATTACCAATGAAGCAACTAAGTCATGGTAACGCAGCATATAATACTTTACGTCAAATATCTGCATCAATTGGTACGGCTGTATTAATCACGATTTTAACAAATGTGATGAGTACTAATATGCCTGATAAAGCGATGGCGATAACGGATTCAATACACTTTAAAAGTGAAATGATAAATGCATCTTTAATAGGTATTAATGCGTCATTTATGGCTACGTTAATACTATCGGTACTGGCTTTATTTTTAGCTTTTTTCATAAAAGATAAGAAAGAAAGATCTGGAATGAAAGAAGAAATGGGAAGATCCCAAAAATCTTCTTAATCATGGCTGTATTTGAATTTTATCAGACCATTTTTAAAAAAATGGCTAGCTTTGTGTTCTCCTTTTTAGCTTTACAAGTAGCCCTAAAAAGTAATTTTCTGAATTCTAAGAGTTATTACTATTGAAGGTAGAAAGAAAACTATTGTACAATACAAAAATAGGAAGAGTGATGATACAATAAAGCTTGATGCTATAACATCCATTGGGAATGTTTAATGAGCTACAAGATAAAGAGGAGATTACAATACATCATGATTAATAAACAAACAGATCATATATTACAACCGAAAAAAGTAAGTGAATCGAAGGCAAAATTAGTCGATTTGGTTTTACCATCTGATACGAATCACTATGGCACCATTTTTGGTGGGAAAGTAATGGCATATGCTGATAAAGTTGCAGCAATTGCCGCGATGCGTCACTGTCGACAACCTGTAGTAACGGTTCGTAGTGAATCGTTCGAATTTCATGCTCCGATAAAAGCTGGTGAGGCAATTAGTGTAGAAGCAAGTGTTATTTGCGCTCACAGAACTTCAATCGAAGTACTTGTGAAAATACAATCTGAGAATTTAATAACAGGTGAGAAAAACTTAACATCTAATGCATTTCTAACGATGATAGCTGTTGATAATAACGGGAGACCATCGCCAGTACCGTCAGTAATTCCTGAAACAGAAGAAGAAATTGAACATTATCAGCAAGCAATGGAAAGATACAAAGCAAGAAAAAATAAGTAGGTATTATAAAAAATGAGCGAAGCCGTATCTCCTAATAAATAGCTTTGCTCATTTTTTAGTTGGAAAACTATTTACGTAATGAGTTATAGAAAGTGATTTAGCTATCAAAATTGTCAAAACTTTATAAAAAGATGTAGAATATAAGTAAATCAGATAGTGATATATAGAAAATTAGGTGAATTCCTTCAATGAGTGTATAACATTCACAATCTTTGTGGGTTAAAGAGTAGAAGAAGAAGAAATTAACAAATATTGGAAGGGATAAACGGATGTTTGTAAATCTTTAAAACTATACGGGAGGGTTTTGTATGATAGAAAAAGAACGAACATTTAGTAAATTCAAACCAAAGAAAGTAAGTGAATCAAAAGCGGAATTAGTGGATTTAGTTCTACCTCCTGATACGAATCATTATAGTACTATTTTTGGTGGGAAAGTGATGGCTTATGCAGATAAAATTGCTGCAATTGCTGCAATGAGGCATTGCCGACAACCCGTTGTCACAGTGAGGAGCGACTCATTTGAATTCCATGCCCCTATTAAAGCCGGTGAAGCAATATGTGCAGAGGCAAGTGTCATTTGTGCGCATCGGACATCGATGGAAGTATTCGTTCAAATTTTTTCTGAAAATTTAATAACGGGTGAAAAGAAAGTAACATCGCAAGCATATTTAACGATGCTTGCAGTAGATGCGAATGGCAGACCATCTCCTGTACCGCCTATTATTGCAGAAACGGAAGAAGAGAAAAAGCATTACCAACTGGCAATGGAAAGATATAAGGCTAGAAAAAAAGCTAATGCATAATAAAAAATGATCGGTGAAGGATTTATCCACATCGATCATTTTTTATTATTCAACTTTTCTGTTACAACGACCTTTATGTTTTTGTAAAACTATGTTCTAAATTTTCATTAGTAAAAAAGAATGTAGTATACAATGGACATTTTATTAAAGCACAATAAAAAAATCCTTCCGTTTTCTTATTCAGTGAGTACTAACATGATAAGTTTTACTTATAATAATGAATAAAAACTTCAAAATATACTTATAGAAGAAGTTCCATTAACATTGATTATAGAGAAGCATAAACCAGATAAACAAGGAGGCGGATACAAATGCCTTATATTTTTAAAGCAATTGATCATATCCAGCTAGCCGCTCCAAAAGGGAGTGAGGAAACAGCAAGAATTTTTTATACGAACATTTTAGGTTTCACCGAGGTTGAGAAACCTGAGGAACTAAAAAAGAACGGTGGAGTTTGGTTCGAATCTGGAAAGATACGAATACATTTAGGAATTGAAGAACCGTTTTCACCTGCTAAAAAAGCACATCCTGCATTTGAAATAGAAAATATTGAAGCGTTAAAAATTCATTTAATAAAATACGAAGTTGATATAATTGAAGATAATAAACTTCCTGGGGCTAATAGATGCTATATTTCCGATCCATTTGGGAATCGTATTGAATTATTAGAGTGGATTAAGGAGTAAAGGATTGAACCTATTATTAGAGGAGTTGAATTCAGCTCCTCTTTGTTATGGGAAAATACTGTACAATATATACATATTCCCCAAAAATATAAAGGAGAAAATATGAATCAAAAAGATATTGTTTTAGTTGTTAGTGTATCGATTATTAAAGAGGATAAAGTTTTGATTATTAAGGAAAAAAAACCATTTGCAAATAATAAGTGGAATTTCCCTTCAGGACGAATTGAACATGAAGAAGATATTCTTACTGCTGCATGTAGGGAAGTAAGAGAAGAAACTGGATATGATGTGAAGCTTATTGCTACTACAGGTATATATAATTTTATAAGTCGTTCAAATAATCAAGTTATTTTATTTCATTTTACTGGTGAAGTTTGTGGAGGTTTTGTAAAAATGGATGAGCCAGAAATTGTAGAGAGTAAATGGATTAGGCTTTCTGAACTAATGGATCTGAGTGACGACGAGCTTCGTGAAGCTGATGTAACAAGACAAATTGTAAACAATTTGAAAAATCAACAAGTACATTCGTTAACTGTTATTAATAAACAATTAACAGGAATAATAGAATAGTTACTCGATGAGGTTATATATGTTTCTATTTCTTTAATAAAAGTTAGAACAACTATTAAATAGCTTCAGAAGGAGAAAGAAATATGAAAAAAACAGCTGTATTATTATATCCTCAATTTAGTGAATATGAACTAACTGTTGCATTATCTATCTTAATGCAAGGGGGAAAATCGGTAGTAACTGTTGGGTTAAATAATGAACCTATCAGGGGAGAATCTGGTTTAACTTGTTTGCCTGATACTACTATTAGTAGTATTAATCATGAGGAGACAGATAGCCTATTATTAACGGGTTGTATGGATATAATGACTTTACAAAATGAAAACAGTTTATTTGAATTTATTAATGAAATGGAAAAGAGAGTATCAGTAATTGCAAGTATCTCAAGTTCTCCATTCCTCTTAGCAAAATCAGATGTGTTAAAAGGGAAAAAATACACGATTGGCATGACTAAAGAAGTTCGTGATAAGCTAGGTATTTTTGAAAGCGAAAACTACTCAGATGACCTTGTAGTTCAAGATGGAAAGATAATTACTGCTAGAGGAAGAGGATTTGTGCAATTTGGCGTACTTTTAGGGAAACAATTAAACTTATCCTTTGATGAAAAATGGTATCAAACATAGGTAGAGGATGAATGTTGCGAAAATTTATGATCGCATCAGATCGTTAGTTTTGGAAGTTACTTGAATTCCTTTCTATTTCCTGTTTTGCATTCAGGAATCAATGCAAAACAGGATTTGAAAAATGACAATCATTAAATTGGACTTTATTAATGATCCTCGTGAAACCTACCCATAATTATGGTATTGTAATAGTTTCCGTCAGAAAGAATTTTATCTTTTTTTAGAATACCTTCTATTTCAAAGCCAAACGTTTGGTAAAGAGCGATCGCTTTTGTATTCGTTTCTAAAACACTAAGTGTTATTTTCTTAATTCCATTTGAATCTGCCCAGTGAATAGATTGCTGAAGCAGATTTTTCCCGATTCCGTAACCCCAGAAATCTTTTAAAACACAAACTCCAAATTCTACTTTGTGAAAAAATCTCTTTAATAAATTTCCTTCACATCTTGAAAAGCCAACAATCTCACTATCAATTTCTGCAACTAAAAATAGGTTTCTATGGTTTTCTATATCATTTTTAATTAATTGCTTAAAACCTATTTCATCTATGTAGGCCTCCTCTGGTTCTCTATCTAAATTTTCCGTTTCACCGTCAATCAATAATCTTACGTCTGCTAATCTCTTTGCATCCTCTTCTACAGCAGAGCGGATTGTATAGTTTAAATTCGGATGTTCAAATACTTTTGCAGTTGATTTCATCCTATTCTCCTTCCTATAACTTCGTGAATATTCAAATATCTATTATAATAGATGTCTATATTTGTAGGAAGTATGTGACAATTCTCACTTATATAATGATCTCGGTTAACTTGGGTGTGAAAATGTATTAAAACGATTTTAAAATAGAACAAGGTTGTCCAATAAGTCCTATTTACTATATTTGTTCAATTGATGGGAAAGTAATTTAAAATTTATAAGAAGATACATGGGTATCATCTAGACCGAAAGCGCCAAATAT
>NZ_JBALMO010000089.1:0-11061 GCF_036963345.1 Bacillus sp. JJ722 | reverse complement strand
TCACTTTTCGGACAGCCTCATCAAATGATTAAACAATAGTGTTAGTACTGTTCTTCGTTTTTCTTAACATTCAAGCGTTCTTCTAATATTTGAATCATATATAGGAAATGACCAGCTTCACGCAATACATGGTCGGCAAGGAGGGGATTGATGACACTTTTAATTTGACATGATTGAATAAGTTCTAAACCGGCTTTTTTGAAACTTTGAAGTTCGGTAGTGGCGTTTTCACTGTCTTTATTCATTTTACCGATAATAGGATATGTAGGCTGCTTACGATATAACATTGATTCTACATCTCTTGCTTGATTTAAAAGTGTTTCAAAGTCATCTCCAAACTTAAGGGAGGTTTTCACTAAATTTCTTTCAGATTGATCTAATAATGAACCTATAAATCGAGAATGTTCCATCATAATCCGTAACCAAAATACATTCTCGTTAATGATGGCATCTTGTATTGGTTCTAAAATCCCTTTATTAAACTTTTTTAATGTTCTCATGAAGTATTCCGCTTCTCGCGCAGTATGATCGACAAGTAAGGGGAAATTAAAACCGCTTACTTTACAATTTATTATAAGAATAAGAAGATTGCGCTTGAAATTACGAAATCCGTAAACTAGTTCTATGCTTTCCTCATTTAATTTCCTCACTAATTCTACATTGTTGGGTACTTCATATGCTTTCTTTTCTTGCTGCTCGAAGTAACGATAAAATCTATCTGTCTGTTGAATAAGATTAATATCTTTTCGATGAAAGCCATCACCTAAAAATAAAGCATGTTCTTTCATAATTCTGAGCCAAAATCTATTTTCCGTAAGTGAACGATCAACAAACAATTGTTCAGTAAGTGATTCAGGCTTTGCAGCAAATGACTCAGGTGGGACTAGCATTTGATTATATTGTTGTTCAGTAATATGTCCCGGAATATGTTTCTGATTTTTCATCCATTTCCTCCTTTTCTAAGTAGTCATTTACATCATATTCCTTCTAGTTATCTTTAAGACCAAACAACATGGAGTTTATCATCTGTTAACTTCCTAATCTTTTTTCCAAACAGTTGCTATTTCTTGTATGCCGTGTCGAATTTCTTCGATAGTTGGTGCCCCATATCCAATCATGATTTGATGATTTGGTTTGTTGAAATGATACATTGTAGAAACTGCATCGACAGCAATCCCAACTGATTTGGCACGATTAATGGCCATTTGCTCAGTTAACCATAAAGGTAATTGAACAATCATATGTAGCCCTGCATCATCTCCAATTATTTCAAATTCATTCCCTAAAAAGTGTTCAATCGCTTCTATTAAACACTTTCTTTTAGCACGATATAATGTGCGCATTTTTGCAATATGTTTTACATAGTTACCTTGTTGCATCAGATCTGCAATAATTAATTGATCAATTCTGGAGACAGTTGATTTTTGGTGTAAATTGAACTGTTGAAAACTTTCTACAAGGGCTAAAGGTAAAACGATATAGCTTAATCGAATTGAAGGCATGAGTGTTTTCGAAAATGAACCAAAATATATAACATGTTTTAATTGGTCTAGTTGCGCTAGCGAGGGGATAGGCGACCCTTTATACCGGAATTCTGAATCATAGTCGTCTTCAAGTATGTACGCATTTGCTTGTTTTGCCCAATTTAATAACTGTATCCTTCTATTGATAGACATGATTTTTCCTGTTGGATATTGATGAGCTGGTGTTGTATATAAAAGTTTTACTTTTTGCTTAGGTACAGTACATCCTTCCGAATCTAAAAAAACATGTGCAGTATCCAAATGAAGTTGCTTAAAAACAGATAGCGCTCGCATGAAGCCCGGCTCTTCAATGCCTACTTTTGGTTGTTTGAAAAACTGGCACAACAAACTTAATTGTTGTTGTGTTCCGCTAAAAATAAATATTTGACTTGTTTGGCATTGAAATCCTCTTGCTTGCTGTAAATATTCTGCAATTTGAATTCTAAGCGCATCCTCACCGTACCATGATGCATTACTTATATGTGTTTCAGATAAGTGTTTTTTATATAAGCGATTCCACAATTTATAAGGAAACATCTTCGCATCAATTTGCCCATTTTGAAAATTTATAAATGATTCCTTTTTGACAGGTAAACAATCTTTGATTAAAGGTTGTAGCTTATAATTCAGATTATCCTCGATCTCCGCGACAAAATATCCTCGCCGCTCCTCTGAATATAAAAAACCTTCACTTAGAAGTTGTTCATATGATTCTTGTATTGTATAAATACTAATATTTAATTGTTTCGCCAATTGTCGTTTTGAAGGCATCTTTACGTGTGCCTTTAAAACTTGCTGTAAAATCATTTGTTGGAGCTGCTCATAAATTTCTATGTACTTAGATTTTTTACCTGAAAAAGTTATTTGTATTTCCATTCCGCTTCTCCTCTGGTATGGCAAAAATATTTAATTTTGGTTATGTAAAGCATATCAGATTTATCATTAAATAAAAGAGAAGGAGTGAGAAAAATGAAAAATTTAGAAAATAACATTGTGAAACTAATACCGATGGAGATTACTCATATAGATGGACTATATGAAGCAGCAGCCGATACACGTATTTGGGAGCATATGTCTCATAATTTAATGACGCGGGACAATGTGGAGAAATATGTACTAGATGCACTTGAGAAAAAAGATCGTGGTATAGAGTTTCCTTATGTTATTGTTGATCAAGAGTCGAAAAAGATAATTGGAGCAACATGGCTTCTGGATATTTCTATGTCACATAAACGATTAGAAATAGGATCAACTTGGATTAACCCTAAATATTGGCGGACGAAAATGAATACTAATTGTAAATACTTATTACTAGAGTATTGTTTTGAAGTATTACAATTTCAACGGGTTCAAATTAAAACAGGACATGAAAATATTCGGTCACAACAAGCAATAGAACGGCTTGGAGCTATAAAGGAAGGAGTATTACGAAATCATATGATCCGTAAAGAAGGAACCATTCGACATACTGTTATGTACAGTATAACTAACGAAGAATGGCCTGTAATAAAGAAGCGATTCCGTACAGTTTTACTAAAGAAATAACTTTAGAAAAACTAGATAGACTTTAAGGTAATACAGCTTAAACTATAACTAGCCTAACTAAATATTGAAAACTACTCAATTAGCAAATGATCATAATTTATCAACTTTATAAAGGTTTCAATTACTCAGCAAAGTTCGGTATAATAAATAGTGAATAATTCTATTGTTTTGAAAATAATGCCATTATTGTTAAATAAGCGCTATAAGCTGTATGATTAATGGAATACATACTGCAATATGTTAAATGTAATAGGAGGTTCATAATGAAAATCAAAATTGCTACGATAGAAGATATTACTCAAATAGAAGTCTTATATCAAGAATTGTTTTTAGAAATGTCTAACCTTCAGCCGAAATATATTAAACCGGCAAAGCAGGATGTCAATTTTATTAGAAACACAATAAATGATAAAAAATCAGATATTTTACTAGCTGAAAAAGATGACAGCACAATAGGTTTTTTACTCATCCAAGAATTAATGACACCTCCATATAATTGTTTAGTAAAACACAAATATGCTTTTATTGTTGATGTTATTGTAGGAAGTCAATATCAAAGTCATGGAATTGGTTCTGTTTTACTATCAGAAGCGAAAAAGTGGGCTGAACATCGCGGATTAGACTATATAGAATTAAATGTATTATCCGAAAATATTGGTGCTATGAAATTATATGAAAAACTAGGATATAAACACGTTATGCACACAATGAGATGTGAATTATGATTTACATCTCCATTCGATCGAAATCAAAAGTTAGTGTAGGACTAAATAAGACGTTTTAACTAAATCGAAAATTTAAAAAGGGCATTACATATAGCTAAGTAAATATGTAATGTCCTTTTATTTTTTCATTATAACATTTATCCCGTTCTAACAGGCGCTAAGACTCCCACTTCAAAACGAAAGTATAAGCAAAGACGTTTAAGTGGGATATGAAACTCCAGTAAGAATCCGATTGGTTCAACTAATAATCGGTGGGGGATGGACGAAAACCCCCACCGATTAAAGTTTCACTTTATAAAATAATTGGTGGTTACTATTTTTAAATGAGTGATTCTATGTCTAGCTCCAGCGCCCAGCTCCTAGTAGACTTCGCCATTCTCCCTACGATAAGTCAACTTAGAAATGCGGAATCGGCCCGTTTAGCCCCGCTGCCATAAGACGAATCGCTTATCAGCTCTTCGTGTTTCCTTTATCTCAGTCGAAGGGCTCCAGTCCATACGGAGCAAGACGGGCGCTTGCGCTTTTCAAGTGAAGTTTATACATGATATTGGAAGGGAAATGCACGAAAAACGAATTACATGCATGAAAAACAAAATATATGCTCTTTAACCAGTAGAAATGATCATATGCATGACCTATTTCATCAACTTATTTGGTATTATTAGGATTTTTCATCAAATGTATAGTGGAAAAATGGTATTATTGGAAGAGGTTTTAATTTTCATAATATTTAAATGTTTAATCTACTCTAAGGAGGGTGTAAGGGTGTACGAACGAAAAAATAATGTTATTGAGACAATTTTACAAAATATAGATAGTGTAATAATAGGGAAACGAAATATTGCAGAATTAAGTTTAGTAGCTATGTTAGCTGAAGGTCATGTGCTATTAGAAGATGTGCCAGGTGTTGGTAAAACGATGATGGTACGTGCACTCGCTACATCTATCCAAGCGAGCTTCAAACGCATTCAATTTACGCCTGATTTGTTGCCATCAGATGTTACGGGAACAAGTATTTACAATCCACGTGATCAAGAGTTTGTATTCCGTCCAGGTCCGATTATGGGAAATATCATTCTTGCTGATGAAATTAATCGTACTTCTCCGAAAACACAATCTGCACTCCTTGAAGGAATGGAAGAAGCAAGTGTAACTATTGATGGCGTAACACATAAGCTGGAGCAACCTTTTCTAGTAATGGCTACACAAAATCCAATTGAGCATGAAGGAACGTATCCACTACCAGAAGCCCAACTAGATCGGTTTCTATTAAAAATGGAAATGGGATATCCATATCCAAGTGAAGAAGTAGATGTGCTAACTCGATCACAAGTTAATCATCCGATTGAAGGTATAAAGCCTGTCGTTTCGATTGAGGAAGTGCGCCGTTTACAGGAAGAAGTAAAGCATATACATGTGGAACAGGCGATTAAAGAATATATCGTAAAAATAGCGAATGAGACACGTAATCATCATAGCATTGAATTAGGTGTTAGTCCGCGTGGATCTATAGCCTTAATGAAAGCTTCTCAAGCATATGCATTGATGCAAGGAAGAGACTATGTGCTACCAGATGATGTTCAATATTTAGCCCCATATGTGTTTGCTCATCGAATCATTTTAAAGCCTGAGGTGAAATACGGAGGAATCAGTCAGGAATCAATTATTACAAGCATTTTATCTAGTATTCCCGTTCCGGTTCAAAGGTTAGTGAAGAAATGATGAAGAAGTTAAGAATGCTTGCAGCTCCCTATTTGAAAATCGGGTTAGTGCTTTTTTTCGTCATTGCATCTTTCATATATGCAATGTTTCAAGGCGGTTTTGTAAGCTGGTTTCTTTTTTATAGTTTTATACCATTTGCTCTATATCCGTTGTTACTTAGTATCTATCCGCTGAAGAATGTGGAAATAAGTCGTCGTTTTAATGAATCAGAGTATCGTGCGGATGAACAAA
Organism: Bacillus sp. JJ722; assembly: GCF_036963345.1. Classification (NCBI taxonomy): domain Bacteria; kingdom Bacillati; phylum Bacillota; class Bacilli; order Caryophanales; family Bacillaceae; genus Bacillus; species Bacillus sp. JJ722. The sequence continues at coordinate 5,315 of NZ_JBALMO010000089.1, read as the reverse complement.
TGGAAGTTGAATTGACTCTAAAGCGGACAAATATCTTTCCACTGCTTTATTTAACAGTGGAAGATCAACTACCAGAACGTTTTCTCACAAAGACTTCTCATCAACCGAAAGGTATTCTCTTTCCTTTGTTTCGTAAAGAAATGAAGCTAACCTACACGATTCCAAAAGCAGTGCGAGGGGACCATCATTTCGAACAAGTTCTAATCAAAACGGGTGATTTTCTAGGTTTATATGAAAGGGCAACAGCTATTGAAAGCCACAATCACTTGTTGGTGTATCCAAGGTATAATCAAATGACTGCTCGCCAGCTTGAAGCAATGTATGAAGAGGGACAACAGTCAGCATTCGTTAGAAAACATAATGAAACAGCACTTGTCTCAGGTGTGCGAGATTATGCACCTGGAGATAAGCAGTCATGGATTCATTGGAAAGCGTCTGCTAGAAGAAACGAAATGATGACGAAAGATTTTGAAGAGCGACAAAGCCAAGATATTGTAGTTATTCTTGATCAAAGTCCATCATCCTTATTCGAAGACATGGTATCGTTTATTGCGACACTTACGAATACCTATTTACAAAATCGAATAGGAATCGCATTTACAAGTACTGCACAAATGCATCAACCAATAGCAGTTGGTAGAGGTGAGCATCAGAGGCAGAAAGTATTTTATGCTCTAGCAATGATTGAAGAGAATGAAACAAAGCCTTTGACGTTAAATAAACGATCTATACCAGCCAATTCTTCATATATTTTTGTTACATCACAAATTACGAAAGAGTTGCTAGCTTTTATTTCTTCTACAAAGGGATATTCTACTTCAACTCTTCTTGTTATGAAGAGTAAGCAAGATCTCAATCAGAATGAAAGAGAGATTCAAGTAGATGCAGCCATTAGAGGGATTAATTGCAGATATATTTACCCAACTTCTTTTGAAAGGGGAGTAGGCGAATGAGACAAGTACCTTTGCATCGCCTTTCTCAAATGGCTTTTTATATAATGGGTTATTTGCTTCTATTAGAGTGGCTATATCCATTGAAGGCTATAACGGATATAGACAATGTGTATGTATTTTACATATTTCTTGTTTTGCCTTTTACATTGCGTTTCTTGAAGGTGAAAACAGCGCTGAAGATTATGGTTTTAGTAGTGTACGTGTTTTGGGCAAATCATTTTCTCTACTATGGTGCTTTTTCATTCTTTAATATTCAGTGGCTTTTTGCTTTCGCTGCCGATTTTATGCAAAGTGTTGTTTCCTTATTTCAATTTGATGTGGATTCTATGGCGTATAGCTTTCAAACATCGTTGTTATTCCTATTACTTTGGGTTATGACATACTTGATTCATTATTGGGTGATGGTTCAACGGAGTATCTTTCTTTTCTTCTTATTGAGTGTGTTATATGTAACGATTCTGGATACATTTACACCTTATAATGGAGATATGGCAATTGTTCGATTGTTTATTATTGGAATATTGTTGCTAGGAAATTTAACATTCTACCGATTAATTCAGAATGAAAATTTATTCATTAGTCAAAAACAATATGGCATTTGGCTTTTGCCGTTAATTGTAATGATAGCAATCAGTAGTATATTAGGGTTTGCATCGCCAAAGCTACCAGCGCAATGGCCAGATCCTGTTCCGTTTTTTATTTCTTATTCAGAAAAGCATAAGAGCAAAGAAACCTCCTCTGTTAATAAGGTAGGGTATGGCGAAGATGACTCTACTTTAGGTGGCGACTTTATAGGTGATGACACAACGGTTTTTACAGCGAAGGTAAGCGAGAAACATTATTGGAAAGTCGAAACGAAAGATGTCTATACAGGAAAAGGCTGGGGTTCAACTGCAGACTCTAGAATCGAACCTTTTAATAACGGAGAGGAAGTGCCTGAAAACTGCTGTTCTGATAACGTACAAAAGAGTGATCTTCTCATTGATGAAGTAGATGTAAAGCTTCCATATGTGCACATCCCTTATGCTGAGCCGATGAGTGAAAGCAGTATAATCTCACTGGATTCAGAAAGAGGAGAAGATGTTTCATATCTTTATACACAAATGAATAATAAAATTGTCAGTGTAAATGAAGAAGGGAAACGTATCAAATTAGACCGTTATAAAACAGTATATCGAATGCCTGTGTTTGATGTGGCTAAATTAAGAGAAGTGAAAGGAATGCCTAAAGATGAATTGTTCTATACGTATACGAAGCTTCCGGATGTCCTTATTCCTCAGGAAGTTCGTTCACGACTACAACAATTAGCTGAATCTATTACGAAAGATAAAACAAATTGGTATGACAAAGCGAAGGCGATCGAAAATTATTTTGATAGACCAGAATTTGTGTATGATCATGAAAATATCCCATATCCAAGAGTAAATCAAGATTTCGTAGAACAGTTTCTTTTTGAAACGAAACGCGGATATTGTGATCATTTTTCAACCTCAATGGCGGTTCTACTTCGTACGATTGGTATTCCAACTAGGTGGGCTAAAGGATATACAGAAGGTGAGTATAAAAAATATGAAGATGGAAAAATCATTTATGAAATCACCAATAATAATGCTCACTCTTGGGTAGAGGTATACTTTCCAAATACGGGTTGGGTTCCGTTCGAGCCAACAAAAGGATATACTAATCCGATAAGTTTTGAGGACTCTCAAAATGTTTCTACTGATACTAATACTCCTGAACAAGAGAAAGAAGAAACAAAGAAGCCTGAACCGAAAGAGAAAGAGCAAGTTATAACCAAGGAAGAGACAAGCTTTAGCGATAAAGTAAAAGCGGTGGTTGATCGATGGTCGGATAATTGGCCAGTGATAATGGCTAGTATAGGTGCTATTGTAGTGTTAGTAATCGCCTTGATTGCTAGTAGAAGAAAATGGTTGCCTTACTTATGGTTTTGGTTCTTTAGAAGAAAAGATACGGAGGAAGAAACATTTGTGAAGGCATATGCGGTGTTGCTGAAACAATTACAGCGTTCTGGATTGAAGCGAATGCAAGATCAAACACTAAGAGAATATGCTATTTACGTAGATAGTATGTATGAAAGTAGTGAAATGAGCGAGCTTACATTTTATTATGAAAGAATCGTATATCGAGGAGAAAATCCAGTTGAGAATTGGCAGAAAGCAAAAATGCTGTGGAAGATCGTTATGAAAAAAACTATAACTTGACCTCTTTTTTATACTATTGATACAATAGAATTTGATTTTAAATATAACTTAATATCATTTCCTTCGTATATCCTCGATAATATGGTTCGAAAGTTTCTACCGGGTCGCCGTAAATGACCTGACTATGAAGTGGAATAAGCGCATACTTTTGCGCTTATTTCTTCTTAAGGAACGATTGGAAATAAAACTAGACTACATTTATATGCTATAGCCATGTAAATGTAGGTTCTAGTTTTTTCTTTATCCTTATTTAAAAACGTCTTTTTTATCGCTTTGGATAAAGGGAAGCAAATGATAAGATAAGTTCAATAATGGTACTATGAATCAATCTGCTTATTAAGGTTGATATTAATTTTATAAAATACATTTTAGAGGTGACTTTTGTGGCAGGAAAAACAGAAATGCAAAATCAAGAGATTATTGTAGTACTTGATTTTGGTAGTCAATACAACCAGCTGATTACAAGACGAATTAGAGAATTTGGCGTGTATTCTGAGTTACATCCACATACAATTACAATGGAAGAACTACAAGAAATGAATCCAAAAGGAATCATTTTATCAGGCGGTCCTAACAGCGTATATGATGAGAATTCATTCCGTTGTGATGAGCGTATTTTTGATATGGGTATTCCGGTATTTGGTATTTGTTACGGTATGCAACTGATGACAGCGCATTTCGGAGGTAAAGTAGAGAAGGCAGATCACAGTGAGTACGGTAAAGCAGAAATCAATATTCAAAATGTATCTTCTCTTTATAAAGAACTTCCAACTGATCAAGTAGTGTGGATGAGTCATGGTGACTTAGTTACAGCAACTCCTGAAGGATTTGTAATCGATACAACAAGTGCTTCTTGTCCAATTGCAGGTATGAGTGATGAATCACGTAACTTATACGCAGTACAATTCCACCCTGAGGTTCAACATTCAGAATACGGTAATGACATTCTGAAGAACTTTGCATTTAACGTATGTGGATGTAAAGGTGATTGGTCAATGCACAACTTTATCGAAATCGAAATCGAAAAAATCCGTCAAACAGTTGGCGATAAGAAAGTACTATGCGCACTTAGCGGCGGTGTAGACTCTTCAGTTGTTGCGGTATTAATTCATAAAGCAATCGGCGATCAATTAACTTGTATCTTCGTTGACCACGGTCTTCTTCGTAAAGGTGAAGCAGAGGGCGTTATGAAGACTTTCACAGAGCAATTCCACATGAATGTTATTAAAGTGGATGCAAGAGAGCGCTTCATGAACAAGTTAGCTGGCGTTTCTGATCCAGAAGAAAAACGTAAAATTATCGGTAACGAATTCATCTATGTATTCGATGATGAAGCAGCGAAACTTGAAGGTATTGAATTCCTAGCACAAGGAACTCTATACACTGACATTATCGAAAGTGGTACAGCAACAGCTCAAACAATTAAATCACACCACAACGTAGGTGGACTTCCAGAAGATATGGCATTCAAATTAATTGAGCCATTAAATACATTATTCAAAGACGAAGTTCGTGCATTAGGAACAGAACTTGGTATGTCTGATGAAGTAGTTTGGCGTCAACCATTCCCAGGCCCAGGTCTTGGAATTCGTGTACTTGGTGAAATTACAGAAGAAAAACTTGAAATCGTTCGTGAATCAGATTACATTCTTCGTGACGAAATCAAGAAAGCTGGACTTGATCGTGACATCTGGCAATACTTCACAGTACTTCCTAACATCCGCAGCGTAGGTGTTATGGGTGATGCTCGTACGTACGATTACACAATCGGTATCCGTGCCGTTACTTCAATCGATGGAATGACATCTGACTGGGCACGTATTCCTTGGGACGTTCTTCAAAAGATTTCAGTACGTATTGTAAACGAAGTAGCACATATCAACCGTGTTGTTTATGATATTACTTCTAAGCCACCTGCTACTATTGAGTGGGAATAATAAATAAAATAAAATTTNNNNAATTTTAAGTTGAAATTAATAAATTCCCCTCCAAATTCCCCGCCAAAAATCTGGTGGTTCACGAAAAATAACCTCTGTCGAAATTAGACAGGGGTATTTTTTTTAGTTTTATAAATAGCTAAATAAAAATGAGAAAGACTCTGGACTATATGTGAGAATATTTATGGTATTAGTATTAAGTC
>NZ_JBALMO010000088.1:9707-14135 GCF_036963345.1 Bacillus sp. JJ722 | reverse complement strand
GTTACGAGAAATTTGTTATGCTGCTTAAGTAAGTTTATATATTTCACGAAACCTACTTCTGACAGCCCCCTTATCTAGGGGTCATGTTTCCTTACAAAAACCTTAAAAATAAAAGAACTGGATAGAAAAAATAAAATAGAAATAATAAATGGCGATTGCCAGTGGTGCAATTGAGAATATAATAAAAAACCTAAGAAAAAAGACAATAAAAAAAGATCTAGATAAATAAATATTTCGAGATTCATAACCATACTTACATCATTGAGCTGCTCTAAGAGATTGTTGATTTCTTCATTATTTTTCATAACATCTCACCTATTATCGTAGTATTCTAGTTTATGAAATACTATGGCGGAATGTTCTTAATTGACTAAAGAATAAAAAAATATATCTTTGTGTATTATTTCCAACTTAGGTCTCCAATAACTAATAAGCTTTGTAAAACTGCCTTTTCTAGTTAAGGCGAATTAGATGACCATTACATTTACAATCTGAGGCTCCGAACTGTTTCATCCAAACTTCACCTTGTTCAGCAAACTTAGCTGCTAAGGAACATTCTCCATCTGGATCCTCATAAGATTGTATTTTTGTAATGGAACAATAAGGACGTAAATAGTCTAAGTGCCAGCGTTTTGTTTTTTCGATCATGTAATGTCTCTGTACTCGTTTAAGGATGTTTTTCTTTGCGCTACCAATGTATATATAATTTCCTTTTGTGAAATGATAGAGCCCTCTTGCTCCAATCTCAATATTCACATTCTCATTCAATGTAAGAAAAACTGCATAGAAGGTATGATTTGGGTCAATATTCCATTCCAACTCTTTGATTCTCCTTTCAATCATCATAAACATTTTTATATGGAACTGTGTTACAAAACAAGGATCTTCCGGCTTATTGTAAAAAAACCAAAATGTTCTCCCTGTACTTCTTCTAATAATAAAGGTTAAAATATAACAATATTATTGATTATAGAGGTGCTATTACATTGAAACAATACTTAGAGCTGTGTAAACACGTTTTGCATAATGGTGTGAAGAAAGAAGACCGTACAGGAACAGGTACAATCAGCACATTCGGCTATCAAATGCGTTATGATTTACAAGAAGGTTTTCCATTAATGACAACGAAACGTATTCCATTTCGATTAATCGCTAGTGAATTGTTATGGTTTATTAAAGGAGATACAAATATTAAATATTTGCTTCAGCATAATAATCATATTTGGAATGAATGGGCATTTAAAAAGTGGGTTGAAAGTGATGAATATACTGGACCTGATATGACTGACTTTGGTTTGCGTTCTCAAGAAGATGAAGCATTCAATCAAGAATATCAAAAGCAAATGAAGGTTTTTATTGATTCTATTTTGAATGATGATGAGTTTGCTCGTAAATATGGAGAGCTTGGAGATGTGTATGGCAAGCAATGGCGTGCATGGAAAACAACTGCTGGAGAAACGATTGATCAATTAAAAGATGTTATCGAAACCATTAAGCGAAACCCTGATTCACGAAGATTAATTGTTTCAGCATGGAATCCAGAAGATGTACCATCGATGGCTTTACCACCATGTCATACATTGTTCCAATTCTATGTGTTAGAAGGTAAGCTTTCTTGTCAGCTTTATCAACGCAGCGCGGATATATTTCTTGGAATTCCATTCAATATTGCGAGCTATGCTTTATTAACGCATTTGATTGCACATGAATGTGGATTAGAAGTAGGCGAGTTTATTCATACATTGGGTGATGCTCATATTTACAGTAATCACATGGAGCAGATTGAGAAGCAATTACTCCGTGAACCTAAACAACTTCCAACACTTATATTAAATAAGGACAAGCAATCTGTATTTGAATTTGAAATGGATGATATCCATATTGATGGATATCATCCACATCCAGCTATTAAAGCACCAGTGGCTGTTTAAAACGTAAATAACTAACAAAGGGAGGGGATACAATGATCGTTTCCATTATTGTAGCAATGGATGAAAAACGTGTAATCGGTATGAATAATCAATTGCCTTGGCGTTTACCGAGAGAATTACAATATGTAAAGAAAACTACGATGGGTCATCCTATCATCATAGGAAGAAAAAATTACGAGTCGATAGGAAGACCACTTCCCGGAAGAAGAAATATTGTTTTAACAAGGGATGTTCATTTCCAAGCAGAAGGTTGTGAAATTGCGCATTCACCTGAAGAAGTATTGAAGCTTTGTGCAAACGAAGAAGAAATCTTCATTTTCGGTGGGGAGCAAATTTATAAACTTTTTCTCTCTCAGACAGATAAATTGTATATTACTAAAATTCACCATGCTTTTGAAGGAGATACCTTCTTTCCTGAAATCGATTATAGCGAGTGGAACGAAGTATTTGTTGAACAAGGCATAACAGATGAGAAAAACCCGTATACCTATTATTTTCATGTGTACGAAAGAAAGTAAGAAATATAGTAAGGAATAAAGACCGATCATGATAAAGTGATTGGTCTTTATTCTAATTGGGAATTCATGCATAATTAAAGGTGGATAAAGAATATTAGAAAAAGAGATGATGATTAGTGAGTATTACATTAGCGTTATTAGCCGCTCTATTTGCCTCTCTCACGGCCATATTAGCAAAGGTGGGAATAGAGAAGGTAGACTCAAATTTAGCAACTGCTGTGCGTACTATTGTTGTTGTGATCATGGCCTTTATCATGGTATTAATTACCGGTCACTTCGATGAAATTTTAGCTGTGTCAGGTAAAGCTTTGATTTTTTTAGTTATATCTGGTGTGACAACTGGATTATCTTGGTTATGTTATTTCAAAGCGATCAAAATTGGTGATGTGTCAAAAGTTGTTCCAATCGATAAGTCGAGTGTAGTTATGACAATTATTTTGTCTTTTATCATTTTAGGGGAACCAGCTACACCGATGGTAATTGCGGGTGGTGCAATCATAGCAGTTGGAACATTCATACTAATTGGTAAAATTAAGCCTGATAAAACTATTAAAGCATCAAACTCTTATATTGTATTAGCTGTGTTATCTGCCCTATTTGCAGCTTTAACAGCAATTTTAGCGAAAATAGGAATTGAAGATGTCGATTCAAATGTAGCAACATTTATTAGAACTGTTGTCATCATTATATTTGCTTGGGGAATTGTATTGTTTCAAGGTACGCATCGCCAACTGAAAGAAATATCTAAAAGAAGTTATACATTTTTAATATTATCGGGTGTAGCTACAGGGCTGTCTTGGTTATGCTATTTTGGTGCAATTGCGATAGGTAAGGTTTCGATCGTGGCTCCTATTGATAAGTTTAGTGTCGTTATTACAATGATTTTAAGTTTTATCATCTTAAAAGAAAAACCATCAAAAACAACGATCATTGGAGGTATTGTCATCACGGTTGGAACAATATTACTAATCATATAATGATAGGCACGATAGATTTGAAAGAATATAGTTTGTATCAATACTCAATTACTTAAGGAATGCTATAGTTTTTAATTACATAATTGTATATAATGAGGAAGGCAATTTACTCAGGAGGTACAACAAGATGCGCACAGTGGCATTTTTCCTTTATTTTTTTGGTTACTTATTTTATAGTATTCCATTTTTAAATAAAGCTAGAAAATTCAACGATGACTCTTTAACTGTAGAAGAGCAAGACCAATTTAAACATACACATGCTAAAAAATGGGCGAGTAAACTAGTTAAGATTTCAGGTGCTAATGTAACAGTATTAGATGAAGAAAATATTCCATCTGGATCTGTTTTAATCGTGGCTAATCATGAAGGTAACTTTGATATTCCAGTATTAATAAGTTCTTTAAAAAAACCATTCGGATTCATTTCAAAAATCGAAGTAAAGAAAATACCAATTGTTTACCGATGGATGGAAGTTATGAATTGTGTGTTTATGGATCGTAAAGATCGTAGACAATCCATTAAAGCTATTCGTTCAGGTATTTCTCTTATGAAAGAAGGTCATTCTATTGCTGTCTTCCCAGAAGGGACAAGGAGTAAAGGTGGTCCGGTAGGTGAATTTAAAGCAGGTAGTTTGAGGCTAGCAACGGATGCTAAATCTCCAATCGTACCTGTCATCATTAAAGGTACGTCTCAATTAATGGAGAAGAATAATAACTGGATAAAGCCAGGAGATGTTACAATTTCTATACTGCCAGCCGTAACTTACGAACGGTATAAGGAAATGGATAGTAACGAATTAAATTCGTTTATTGAAAAGACAATTAAAGAAGCACATGAACAGGTGTAAACGAATGAAAGAAAGGTGATGTACATGTCGTATGACATGTACATCACCTTTTTTAAAAGATAAGAATGTATATGATTTAGCGCGCCATCTAGCTCCAGCGCCCAGCTCCTAGTGGACTTCGCCAACCTCCCTACGATAAGTCAACTAAGAAATGC
>NZ_JBALMO010000088.1:3003-9551 GCF_036963345.1 Bacillus sp. JJ722 | reverse complement strand
GGCCGATGAAGCTGGACACATCGAGTCGCCTACTGGCTCCTCGTGATTCCTTTATCTCAGTCGGAGGGCTCCAGTCCATACGGAGCTAAACGGGCGCTTCCGCTTTTCTTATTGCAAAATCTCATAAATAGTTAGTTGTTTCATCATGTCTTCAAACTCTTCTTGATAACAAAATTGATCAACTGAAAAGTTTTGCTTAATCCAATCAATAAGTTCTTGAGCCGTGTTGAAATATTCCCCACTTGAATCACTCTTGCGAATTGTGTATCTGCCGTTATCTTCATCAATAGTTACCTCTACGGGTAAAGCACAGTCATTCGAACATAACGAAAATTCCAATCGTGAAACCTCCTTATTGTTATTGTTTTTTTAATCATATTAACTATTCGTTCACTGTAGACTACAAACCTGCTAGGTAACAAATAAATTTTTAAAAAAGAGTACAATGTAATGAGAAAACGTAATGATAGTAAGGCTGTTAAGTATAAAGATTCTTTAAATGTTGAATTATTAGAAAAATCTGTTGATTTATTTGTCCATAGTGATATAATTTACGGCATTATAGAACTTTGTAGAGAGAAAGAAAGAGGGGACCGTATGAATTCCACAGCCAATGAGAGAAAGAGGCTACAAGTAGAAGATGTACTAATTGCTTATCAACAACTAAAAGACGTAGTAGCACATACACCGTTACAAAAAAATGAACGGTTATCGGAGCAGTATGAGTGTAATGTTTATTTAAAACGTGAAGATTTACAATATGTTCGCTCTTTTAAATTAAGAGGCGCGTATCATAAGATGAAAAGTCTTACTGCTGAAGAAAAAGTAAATGGAATCGTCTGTGCAAGTGCTGGAAATCATGCACAAGGTGTTGCTTATGCTTGTAAACAAATGAACATTGAAGGAAAAATTTTCATGCCTGCTACAACACCCCGACAAAAAGTAAACCAAGTGAAAATGTTTGGTAAAGAAATGGTGCAAGTATACCTAGTGGGTGATACATTTGATGATTCATTTGCGAAAGCAATAGAATGTTGTGAACAAGAACAACGCACTTTCGTTCATCCTTTCGATGATGACAAAGTAATCGCTGGGCAAGGTACAGTAGCTGTTGAAATACTGAATGATAGTGAGGTTCCAATTGATTATGTATTTGCTGCAATTGGGGGCGGCGGATTAATGGCAGGTTTGGCGACCTATTGTAAGAGCATCTCTCCAACTACGAAATGTATAGGAGTTGAGCCTGAAGGCGCACCTAGCATGAAGGAGTCGTTTTTACATAATCATGTAATGCCATTGGATAAAATTGATAAGTTTGTAGACGGTGCAGCTGTAAAGGTTGTTGGAGAAAAAACTTTTGATATTTGCCAAGAATTAGTTGAAGACATTGTGGTAGTGCCAGAAGGGAAAATTTGTACATCGATTTTAAAAATGTACAATGAACATGCTATTGTGGCTGAACCAGCAGGAGCTTTGTCAGTAGCTGCTCTTGATTTCTATCGTGAAGAAATTAAAGGAAAGAATGTTGTATGTGTTATCAGTGGGGGAAATAATGATATCGATCGTATGCAAGAAATTAAGGAGCGATCATTATTATATGAAGGATTCTTACACTATTTCATTGTGAATTTCCCACAAAGAGCGGGTGCATTAAGAGAATTTTTAGATGAAGTATTGGGTCCTAACGATGATATTACCAGATTTGAATATACGAAAAACAATAATAAAGATTCCGGTCCTGCCCTTGTAGGAATTGAACTTAAGCGTCCAGAAGAGTATCAAGAGATGATTTATCGCATGAACAAAAAAGGGTTTCATTTTATCGAAGTAAATAAAGATCGTAATTTATTTAATTTGCTTATTTAGTCTAGTAATATATGGATTTTTAGGTTACAATAAACGGGAACTTTATCAATATTTGGTTATTGGTGTGTCTAATGTGTTACGTGTATTTGTGAAATGAATGTGAATAATCACATTTATTTATCGAATTTTTAAAAAATATACTATACAAATTTGTAGAGAACATAGTCTACATACAAAAGGGGATGTTATAATGTCAAATATTGGTATTCCTGGACTGATAATTATTTTAGTATTGGCTTTAATTATATTTGGACCTAAGAAACTTCCTGAAATTGGCCGTGCGTTTGGTCAAACTTTACGTGAGTTTAAGAAATCAACACGTGAATTAACTAGCGATGTTATGGATGATATTGAAGAAGAGAAGAAGAAATTAAAGAGCTGAACTTAAATCTGATTCTGTGAGGGTGTGAGATGAAATCATCTTACACCTTTTTTGGAGATAAGATAATTGTTCACATAATGTTGTCTAACTCCATGATTAGTTGAACATTGATTGGTGGGAGATGACATACATGCCGATCAAAGTTTCACTTTATTAGAAGAAGGAAGGCTTGATTTTTATGGCAGATAAAGAACAGAATATCATTGAGCATATTAGTGAACTTCGCAAGAGACTAATTATTACAGCTGTCTCATTTATCATTTTTTTAATTCTAGGTTTTGTATACGTAGAGGAAATCTATAATTGGCTTGTGAGAGATTTAGATGTTAAATTAATCGTACTCGGTCCAAGTGATATCATATGGGTATACTTTATGATTTCAGCTGTGATCGGGATTGCTGCTACTATACCAGTGCTAGCATTGCAAATTTGGTTGTTTGTAAAACCAGCCTTAATGCCACATGAAAGAAAAGCGACTTTATCTTATATACCAGCGTTATTTATCTTATTTATACTCGGTTTAAGTTTTGGATATTTTGTTGTATTTCCTACTGTATTAGGATTTTTGGTGGAATTAGGCGGTAACATGTTTGTAACGAGTTTTACTGCGGAGAAATATTTTAGATTTTTAATGAATATGACTTTACCGTTTGCTGTATTATTCGAGCTACCAGCTATTGTCATGTTTTTAACATCAATCGGTCTTATCAATCCTTATATTCTGACAAAAGTCAGGAAATATGCGTATTTTATATTAGTCGTTATATCAGTAACTATTACTCCTCCAGATTTTATTTCGGATTTTCTTGTAATAGTACCATTATTAACACTCTATGAAATTAGTATTACGTTATCGAAAGTTGTGTACAAACGGCGTATGAAAAGGCTTGAGGAAGACCCAAGTTATGAGGAATACGAAGATTATCAGCAAGCCTGATACTTGAACTATATGAAAGGCGGTTCTATTATTCAGAAAATGGATATGAATCGTCTTTTTTGCGTTTGATTCGTGAAGATTGCTTTGATTTATTTATGTGGAAACGAAAAATATGCACGGAGAAATAAAAAATGAGCGGAGAAATAAATATATGAGCAAAGAATGAAAACACGAGTGGAACGAAATGTATCAGCAGAAAACTAAACATTAGAAAAAGGAGTCCATCATCTAATATCATTCGTGGACTCCTTTTTTTCAGTTGCTATCAGCCTTGTGGCTTTGGTGTAGGTGTAGGTTTCGCGAAACCTTCTTTATATTTTGAATCAATTATGTCACGTATTTCTTTAGCGCTTTTTCCATTATTGTATAGTACAACAGATTCAGCAGCTATCTCTAAGCAGACTTTACATCTAGTAGCATGGTCATCCCATACGATAGAGCCATCTTTTTTGTTATCAAAAACGAAACAATCATAATTATCTTTATGACCTGCTGAATCACCACATCCACAATAGCAAGGCATACTTTCTAATAGCTCTCTATGTTTTGCTACAGCAGAGTAAACAGTGCTCATATCCTCAGGTTTGTCCTTTAAAAAAGATGGTAATGTTTCAATGGATTTTGTTTCTTCTTGTAAATCACCATTAGCAGCATGCTGTGTTTCGTCATGATTTTCGGCTTGCTTCTTATCTTCTGTACTGGTTTCATTTGCCTCGTTGCTAGAGCACGCACCAAGTAAGAAAATAACAGCTGCGAACAATGATAGAAGTACTTTTGAATTTTTCAAGCTATCACCTTCACTTTATACTTTTATAATCCATTCTATCTTATCATATTTGTTGGGATTATGTGAAAAATATTCCTTTCGTTTACAAATCAGAATAAGCAATTGGTTAATTTATTCTTTTTTGGACAAATATTGTACAAATGTATATATTTTATTGTTCGGAAAAATCTGATAAAATGTTACAAGATGCAATCATATCATAAAGGGATGGATAGAATGTTTATAAAGAAGCAATTTGCTACAATAGGTATGATTTTGTTTTTAGTAATTTTAACAGCTTGCGGTGAAAAAGAAATACCGAATAGTAAAGATTGGCCAGTTGCTGATTTCGCTTTTACTAATCAAAATAATGAGCAAGTTTCATTGAAAGATTTAAAGGGTAAAGTGTGGGTGGCGAATTTTATCTTTACAAATTGTAATGATGTTTGTTTGCCTATGACAGCTAATATGTCTAAATTACAAACGAAGTTAAATGAAGAAGGTATAAAGGATGTTGAACTTATATCATTCAGCATTGATCCAACAGTTGACTCACCAGAAGCGTTAAAACAATTTGGAGATAAGTTTAAAGCCGATTACAGTAATTGGGATTTTCTTACTGGGTATGAGCAATCCCTTATTGAAGATTTTGCTAAAGATAGTTTCAAAACACTTGTGAAGAAGCCTGAAACAGGTGATCAAGTGCTTCATGGAACAAGTTTTGCGTTGGTTAATCAAGATGGAACAGTTGTCCAAACATATGATGGGCTTGAGAGTTTTCCACTTGAAGAAATTATTAAGCATATCAAAATTCTTCAAAATTATTAAGCAGGCGAATTTCGCCTGTTTTTATTTTGGGTATAAATCATATATCGTGCTCGAAATCCTATAAAATTAATAATTAGTGCTATTATAAAAAGAGAGTGTAAACTTATACTTATTACGAATAAAATAGAAAGAATTCATAACAATACATTATTGTATAGAGATATTCTTGTAAGAGGGGTGAAGAGTATGGTGAAGAAGGTTATCCTTTTTTCTCTCGCTTGTGTATTACTAACTGCTTGCTCTATTCCCAATTTTCGATCTGAAAAAGTCAATCAATTGAATGAAAGTCAAAATAAACACGATGAAGAAGTTGAATTAAAACAACTACCTCCAGCAGACATAACAATTGCATCAATTGGTGATTCCTTAACACAAGGAGTGGGAGATGACACCGAAAAAGGTGGATATCAATCTATTCTATCCACGCGTTTAGAAACAGAAAAACGAATTAAAGATATAAGTATGGCTCACTATGGAAAACGTGGATTAACCTCTGAAGGATTGGTTAAGCAATTGAAAAAGACTTCAATGGTTAATTTAGTGAAACAAGCAGATGTTGTGATCGTTACCATTGGTGGGAACGATGTGATGAATATTGTTAAGAGGAATTATAAACATTTACAAATACCTCATTTTGAAAAAGGTATGGTTAAATACGGAAAGAATTTAAATGAAATTATATCGATTATTCGTCAAAACAATCCTAAAGGTGATATCTATTTAGTTGGATTATATAATCCTTTTACGAAATGGCTGAATTCTATTGAAGAATTTAATGATATAATGGTTGAATGGAATAGCAAATCAAAAGCGATAGCTAATAAGCATGAAGGTGTGTATTTTGTAGAAATCAGCCCAATCTTCGCCTCTGAAAAAGATAATTTAATTTATGAAGAAGATTATTTCCACCCAAATACGAAGGGATATGAAAAAATGGGTGATGCAATATATGAAGCATTGAAACAAAATACAATCCTCCGTATGCAACAACAAGCCATGAAGAATAGTTAATACATGGTGAGAAAGAGTAAAAGAAGGGAGGAAACCACAATAGAGACTAAGAAAAGAAACTTGTGGAAAATACTTTTCTTTTTACTTATTGGCATCAATGTATCTTTTGTCTTAATTGTCTTACTTCTTGTTGGAATACCTCAGGAAGTTAAGCTCCCAGATGAAGGGAAAATGAGTCAGGAAGATTCTTCTATTCTTATTCAAAGTAAGAAAGAAAGTATTAATCAGTTGATTCAAAATTATATTAAGTCACAGCCTGAGAATGGGGAAATATTACAATACCAAGTGGTCTTGAACGATTATATTGAATTTTATTCGAAGATTCCTGTATTTGATATGAAATTACAATTAGCAATGACATTTACTCCAGTTCCATTGCAGAATGGGGATTTGTTACTGAAGCAGCGCTCGATGGAATTAGGGCAGATGCAGCTACCTGTTTCATATGTGTTGAATTTTATAAAGAAGGAAAATAATCTTCCAGAGTGGATTACAATTGATTCGAAGAAAAAGCAAATATATGTGGCATTAACAGACTTACAATTCGAAAATGATTTAATGTTAAAAGTTAATAAGTTTAATTTAAAAGAAGATGATATTTCTTTCCGATTAGTTGTTCCATCAATGTAAAACGCCGCTTACTTTCATAGTAAATGGCGTTTTACTTTTGTATAGCTTTTTTTTGTTATTGTGAAAAATAATAATATATTTTTTTCGCTGCATCTGTTCAAAGAATACAAGTTTTTCTTAAAAGTGGA
>NZ_JBALMO010000088.1:0-2984 GCF_036963345.1 Bacillus sp. JJ722 | reverse complement strand
CGAATCACTTATCAGCTCTTCGTGTTTCCTTTATCTCAGTCGAATGGTTTTAGTCCATACGGAGCTAAACAGGCCCTTCCGCTTTTCTTAAGGTACTAATATGAGAGCTTCTAGTGGAGGTGTACCATCAACTGATCCTATGATATAGATGGAATAAACGGTATTCGGTTTTAGGTCGATAGCTGGCAATTCTAGAACAACAGTATTTGTACCTGCTTCCCTCGCTTCTAAATCAACATGCATAGGGGTAACTCCTAGATAATTGGTTGCTTTTCGGTATGAGACATTTGGAAAAATAACATCACCGTGTTTTACTGCTATATCCACTGGTGGTGCATCTGGTGATAGATGGATCACTCTAAATTTAGCTTCACCATAAGGAACGTTTGGGTTATCTTCAAATGTTAATAGTCTAAGATTTTTTCCTTCTCCTGTAGCCGCTAATGTATACACTTTTCCGTTTTGTACTTCCACTTTCCTACTAATAACGGTGGATACTAAGTTACCTGTTGGATAAATATCAATTTGATATCTACCTTGTGGTAATGGTAAGTAATCGGTTATTTTCTTATAAGGAAAATCTTTCAATATCCTAGTACCGTTTATATAAACATCAACATTTGGTGCATCTGGTGCTGCGTGCATAATTCTTACTTTTGCCGGGTGTTCATTTTGAGGATCCACTACTGATCTTTGCGATGCAATTGCTTTTTGTAAGCTATTCAAATGTTTTTTGTAATAATATATGTGTAATGTAGGATTACTGTATTTGTAATAATCAGCTAACATTCCGTACATAGAAGCTTTTTCGAAATAGTGGTGAGAATTTCTTGATTGCATACGTATACTCCTTTCATGACGCTTTCTTACGTAATAAATGTATGCAATAGAACTTGGGCAAGTGTCAGTTTAAATCAGACGAATTATTTTGATAAGAAGGAAAAAAGCGTTAAAATTGAAAACAGAAGTATTGCTAACAATAGATGTATAGTAGGAGAGTGAAGAGAATGAGCAATGAATTAATGAAGGCTACATTCGCAGGTGGCTGCTTTTGGTGTATGGTCAAACCATTTGATAAGTATGAAGGTGTAAAATCTGTCATGTCTGGGTATACAGGTGGAACAACTGAAAATCCAACTTATGAAGAAGTATGTAGCGGCCAAACAGGACATTACGAAGGAATTCAAATCACGTACAATCCTGAAATCATTTCCTATGAAACATTATTAAAGATCTTTTGGATGCAGATTGACCCGACAGACAAGGGTGGACAGTTTTATGATAGAGGAAAGTCATATGAAACAGCGATTTTCTATCATAATGACGAGCAACGTTTAGTCGCTGAGAAGTCAAAAGCTGAATTACAGCAAAGCGGAAGATTTAGCGCACCAATTGTTACGCCTATCATTCCAGCTACAGTTTTCTATAATGCTGAGGAGTATCATCAACAATATTATCAAAAAAATCCTACTCATTATAATGCATACCATGTAGGGTCAGGAAGAGCGGCTTTTATAAATGAATATTGGGGTGACGAGGAATGAATAAAGAGGAATTAAAGAAAAAATTAACGGATATTCAATATGAAGTAACACAAAATAATGGTACGGAACCACCATTTCGAAATGAATATTATAATAATAAAGAAGCAGGTCTATACGTAGATATAGTATCCGGTAAGCCGCTATTTCTATCCCAAGATCAATTCGATGCGGGATGCGGTTGGCCAAGTTTTACAAAGCCAATCAATGAAGTAGAAATAGTGAATAAAGAGGATCTTAGCCACGGTATGAGAAGGATTGAAGTTAGAAGTAAAACAGCTGATTCTCATCTTGGTCATGTTTTTCCAGATGGACCTAATCCAACAGGACTACGATATTGTATAAATTCTGCAGCTTTACGATTTATTCCTTTATCAGAACTTGATAACGAGGGTTATGGTGAGTATGTGAAACTATTTACATAAACCTTCTTTTTATGGTAAAGTGTTATTTCAAGATAGTTATTCATCTACTTAGTATGGCAATTGTAAGAAAGGCGGAAGTTTGATGTTTTTTAAAAAACTTTTTGGTAATAAAACAGAAACAGCTAGCAACAATAATAATGTATTAGTATCTCCAGCAACAGGTAGCCTTGTTGCTTTAGAAGATGTTCCAGATCCAGTATTTGCTGAAAAAATGATGGGAGACGGATTAGCAGTAGACCCAACTGAAGGTGTAATCGTAGCACCAATCGATGCGGAAGTACTACAAGTATTCCCTACAAAACATGCTATTGGATTAAAAACAAGCAGCAATGTTGAAATCTTAATTCACATTGGTCTAGAAACAGTATCAATGAAGGGTGAAGGTTTTGAAGCTCATGTTAAAGAAGGAGACAAAGTGAAAAAAGGTGATAAACTTATTTCATTTGATCTTGATCTTGTTCGTGAGAAAGCTAAAAGTACAATTACTCCTGTAATTATTACAAATGGAGATGTTGTTGAGAAGCTAGAAAAAACGGCAACATCATCACTTGTTAAAGGTGAAACAACATATTTAACAATCACAACAAAATAATCTACAGATCAATAAGCTGCTGATTTACGTAACATATACGTATTACCAGCAGTTTTTTCTGTTTATAAACTTTGCAAGTAGTAATTTTGTTTATTTCACTTTTTCATAAAATTGGGCTAATGCACAGACAGATACGAGCCGTGATTCATAATGTATCAATGTAGCATATGTTTTAAGAAACTTATGAGGAGTGAATAAATATGTATCATGGATATGATGGATGTGGCGGATTTGGATATGGTGGATATGGTGGATATGGTGGATATGGTGGTGGTGGCTTTGGCTATGGTGGCGGCGGATGCGGCTGGGGCGGCGGCTTTGCTCTAATCGTCGTTTTATTCATTCTATTAATCATCATTGGAGCTTCATTCTGTGGCGGATGTGGCGGTTGTTAATATAGATAGTAAAAAGGGGCTGTCCCAAAAG
>NZ_JBALMO010000087.1:0-8648 GCF_036963345.1 Bacillus sp. JJ722 | reverse complement strand
TACCCGTTCAGCGCCGTATGAGACTTACGCACTTCGTACGAGATAAAGGAAACACGAAGAGCTGGTAAGCGATTCGATGTGTCCAGCTTCATCGGCCAGCCCCTCGAGTCATAAGCCAAATCACTTCGGAAATCGGGATTTCCTGTGTGATTCGTCTTATGCCTTCGGGGCTAAACGGGCCGATTCCGCATTTCATAGTTGACTTATCGTAAGAAGAAGTGTGAAGTTCACTAGGCGTTGGGTGCTCGGAGCTGGACGTAGATTCACTCTATTTCAAAGTAATCAACAACCTATTATTTTATACATTCCTAAACAATAAAAAAGCAGACTATTCTCGGTCGATGACCTTGAAAGTCTGCTTTTTTTATTTACGCTAACATCCCATAACTATTCTTCCATATGATTCGATTGATGAGCATTTTTGCTTTTCTTATGATCCTTCTTTAGTGATTTCAATTAACAAATCACCTGTTAAAATTGCTTCACCATTTGACACATAAATATCTTTAATAAAGCCTGTAAAAGGAGCTTGAACAGTTGTTTCCATCTTCATTGCTTCAGTAATGATTAAATGGTCACCTTTTTTGACTTTTTCTCCCTTGTCTACTACTACTTTAATAACAGTACCTGGCATTGTTGCTCCTATATGATTAGCATTGCCTGAGTCCGCTTTTAATTTTGAAACAACAGTTGATTTAACACTTTCATCTTTAATAACAATTTCACGTTGTTGTCCATTTAATTCGAAATAAATATTTCTCGTACCATCTGCATGTGCATCACCAATTGAAATTAGTTTAACAATAAGTGTTTTACCAGTTTCAATTTCTACTTCAATTTCTTCACCTCTGCGCATTCCATATAAGAATGTAGGTGTATCTAATGTAGTTATATTCCCAAAACGTTCAACTGTTTGCACATACTCTAAAAATACTTTTGGATACAATGCATAAGCAATTAAATCAAATTGAGTAACTGGGCGTTTAATTGCTTGATATAGTTCTTCTTCTAACTTCTCAAAATCAACCGCTTCTAACAGTTCACCTGGTCGCACTGTGATTGCTTCTTTCCCTTTCAAAATTACCTTTTGCAATTCTTGTGGGAATCCTCCAGTTGGTTGACCAAGCATACCTTCAAATAATTCAACTACAGAATCTGGGAAGTCGAGGGTATCGCCTTTTGCTAAAACCGTCTCTTCATCTAAGTTATTTTGTACCATAAATAGTGCCATGTCACCGACTACTTTTGAAGAAGGTGTAACTTTCACGATATCACCGAACATTAAGTTCACTCGACGATACATATCTTTAACTTCTTCCCAACGTTCACCAAGGCCCACAGCCTTTGCTTGTTGTTGAAGATTGCTATATTGCCCACCAGGCATTTCATGTTGATACACTTCTGAGTGTGGTGCGATCATGCCGCTTTCAAAGTCTTGATAATATTTACGAACATCTTCCCAATAATAAGAAAGTTGTTCTAATGACTTAATATCTAGATTTGGCTTACGATCAGAACCTTCAAGCGCATAGTAAAGGGTATTCATACTTGGTTGAGAAGTCATCCCTGCTACT
Organism: Bacillus sp. JJ722; assembly: GCF_036963345.1. Taxonomy (NCBI): domain Bacteria; kingdom Bacillati; phylum Bacillota; class Bacilli; order Caryophanales; family Bacillaceae; genus Bacillus; species Bacillus sp. JJ722. The sequence goes on along the minus strand of NZ_JBALMO010000087.1, from coordinate 7,074 downwards.
GTACTTAAGGCAGTATCAACAATATCTACTCCTGCTTCAACAGCTTTAGCATAAGTATATATACCGTTTCCACTTGTATCATGCGTATGCAAGTGAATTGGTAAATCAACCGTGCTTTTCAATTCAGAAATCAATCGATAAGCTGCATCTGGTTTCAATAAGCCTGCCATATCTTTAATAGCTAAAATATGAGCTCCCTGATTCTCTAATTCTTTAGCAAGGTTTTTATAATATTCGATATCAAACTTAGTTCTTGTTGGATCATTAATATCACCAGTGTAACAAATTGCAGCCTCCGCGATTTTTCCACTTTGTCTCACAGCATCGATAGCTACTTCCATCCCTTTAACCCAGTTTAAGCTGTCAAAGATACGGAATACATCGATACCTGTTTGAGCGGATTGCTTTACGAACTCTCTAATGACATTATCCGGATAGTTTTTATAACCAACTGCATTAGCTCCACGAAGAAGCATTTGGAACAAGATGTTTGGCATCTTCTCTCTTAAATGAATAAGTCTTTCCCATGGATCTTCTTTTAAGAATCTATATGCAACATCAAACGTTGCTCCTCCCCACATTTCTGATGAGAAAAGGTTCGGTAACAATTTCGCCGTAGGCTCAGCAATATGCAACATATCAGTTGTTCGTACACGTGTTGCAAGTAAGGATTGATGTGCATCACGGAAAGTTGTATCTGTAATTAATACTTCTTTTTGATCTTTTACCCATTTAACTAGTCCATCAGCACCTTGGCTATCTAATATTTGCTTAGTACCTTGTTTATACTCTAAATCAGTTGGTAAGATAATGGAACGCGGCTTATCAAACACAGGTTTCTTCTTCTTCTCGATTCCAGGGAAACCATTTATTGTTACATTTCCAATATACGATAACATTTTTGTACCACGGTCTTTACGGACTGGGAACAAAAACAATTCTGGTGTTACATCAATAAATGATGTATTAAAGTTTCCTGTACGGAAATTTTGATGCTTTATAACATTTTCTAAGAATGGAATATTTGTTTTAATACCACGAATACGGAATTCTCTTAAGTTTCGTGACATTTTGTTACATGCTTGGTCGAAAGATAGCGCCCATGTAGATACTTTCACAAGCAAAGAGTCATAGTATGGAGTGATGACTGATCCTTGATAAGCATTACCTGCATCAAGACGCACACCGAAACCACTTGCTGAGCGATAGGCCATAATCTTTCCTGTATCTGGCATAAAATTATTTAAAGGATCTTCAGTTGTGATACGCGATTGGATAGCATAACCAAACAGTTGAATATCTTCTTGTTTTGGAATTTGAACTGTTTCACTATGTAAATCATGACCTTCAGCAATCAATATTTGCGATTGTACAATATCAATTCCAGTAATCATTTCTGTAACAGTATGCTCTACTTGTACACGTGGATTAACTTCAATGAAATAGAAACGATTATCAGCTACTAGAAATTCTACAGTTCCCGCATTTAAATAATCAACATTCTTCATAAGTTTAACGGCTGCGTCACAAATATCTTGACGCAATTCATCTGTTAACGAGACAGATGGAGCGATTTCAACTACTTTTTGGTGACGTCTTTGAACCGAGCAATCTCTTTCATATAAATGAACAATATTACCATTATGGTCACCAAGAATTTGAACTTCGATATGCTTTGGATTTTTAATAAATCTTTCAACATATACTTCATCGTTACCAAAGGCTGCCTTTGCTTCTGACTTAGCGCGATTATAAGACTCTTCAACTTCATCAAGACTATTGACGATCCTCATACCACGACCTCCGCCTCCTAAGGAAGCTTTAATAATGATTGGGAAACCATGTTCATTACCAAAAGCAATAACTTCATTTAGATTTGAAACTGGGCCATCACTTCCTGGGATGACAGGAATTTGTGCTAATTCTGCTTGTGTACGTGCCTTTACTTTATCACCAAACATATCTAAATGTTTAGATTTTGGCCCGATAAAAACAATGCCTTCTTCTTCACATCTTCTAGCGAAGTTAATATTCTCAGATAGAAATCCATAACCGGGATGAATTGCATCTACGCCTGAAGTTTTGGCAATATCGATGATTCCTTCAATATCGAGGTAAGCATCAATTGGCTTTTTGCCTTCGCCGACCAAATAAGCTTCATCGGCTTTAAATCGGTGGTAAGATGCGGAATCTTCCTTTGAATAAATAGCCACTGTTCGAATATCTAACTCATTACATGCACGAAATACTCGGATTGCAATTTCACCGCGGTTAGCAGCAAGGACTTTTCTAATACGTTTTTCCAATCTTAACACCTTCTTTTTCTTTATTATTAATATTTAATAAAGGAGTTGAAATACAACTCCTTTGTATTAATTACAATAAATAAACCAATTATTCATGTTCTATGAAGCTATAACTTTCTCTCCACTATTGAGCTTGTACTTGTTTTCGTAATTAGTGAACATCGAAACATTTACTAATACACCCATAGATATAGCTAAAATCACGATTGAAGAACCACCGTAACTAACAAATGGGAGTGTAACACCCGTAATTGGAATTAAGCCTGTTACTCCTCCAAGATTAATGAAAGATTGTATCCCAATCATACTCGATATACCAATCGCAAGTAAACTACCAAAAGGATCCCTACACTTTACAGCTATTCGAAACCCTCGAAGAATAATAAAGCTTAAACATCCTAAAACAAATAGTACGCCTTTTGCTCCTAATTCTTCAGATATTACAGCCATTATAAAGTCTGTATGAGGTTCAGGTAAATACCCATATTTCTGAATGCTATTGCCTAGCCCTGAACCACTTACTCCTCCAGAGCCAATAGCTATATATGAATTAACTAATTGGTATCCTTCTTTCTCTTCATACTTGAAAGGCTCAACAAAACTATAAAGTCGCCCCATACGATTCTCTGTAAAAATCTGGTCCTTCATAAAGAAGATAAATGGAACAACGAGCAATACTGCTAATACTAGAATACCGACTAATTTCAACAAGCTTTTCAAGCTCATCCCTGAAGATAGAATGATTGTTGCAGCAATTAAAGAAATAATCAACGCTGTACCAAAATCTGGTTGAAAAAAGATTAAAGCGCATACTATTACTAGAAAAAATAAAGGTGGCAATACTCCAGCATTAAAGTTATCTATGTATTTTTGTTTCTTCGCATATATAGCTGAAAGATAAATGATTACGCCTAACTTTATAAATTCTGATGGTTGTATTCTTGTACCAGCAATATCCAGCCAACTTTGCGCATTATTCGCTGTATGACCAAAAATATCTAAAATTAACAAAACGAATATCGATGAAAAAACGATGCCCATCAGTACATATTTATGCTGATACAATTTGTATGGCACAATAGCGAAAAAACCAAACATAATTGCAGCTACAATTAAATTTTTGATTTGCTTTATATAAAAGTAATCACTGTCTACTTCATACTTCGCTGGGGCAACAATCATACTGGCACTGTAAATCATGACTAAACCAAATATACTTAACGCAATAATTGTAACTATTAAACTTAAATCATATGATCTTACTATTTTTTTCAACATTTTTATCGTCCTTATCTGCTAGCATTAACGAAAAAAATGAATTGTTCAATTAAGTATAACACATTAATCGAATAGTATACATCATTCATTTTCATCCGTTAACACATTAAATTAATTATTAGAATGTCCATGTTGTCGATAAGTTCAGACATTATCTTTTGTATTTCATTGTTGCGTTAACTATTCAAAAAAACTCAAACAATTCGTGATAATTGTTTGAGTTTTTAGCAACTTGTTATTTTTTCGTGGATGCTTCGTGTAGCACTGATAACTCTCTTTCAAGTTGTTCAAGAAGTGCTCTACCTTCTACTACTTCTACCAATCCCAATCGAACAGCAAAGTCAATCTCTCTTGAAAGACCAAACATTTGTGTATCCAATACTTCTTCGTAAAGTGGGCACTGAGGCATAGTAAGATTATCCATCTGTACCTTAATTAATTTCAATATCTTATCAGCATCAGCTTTCAACAAAGCTAATGCCTTCTCACGATGATCAACAAGCATTTCTGACGCCATTCACAAATCCCCCGTTTCAGAGCGATTAACTATTTAATCTATCTATAAATTCTAACCTTTCTATCATAAAAATGCAAGGCAATATTAAGGTCCTATACGAAAAATTGTCATATATTATAATTTAATGCTTTCCGTTTTTCATAATTTTCGTTCTTCTATATACTAAAAGGAGAATACAAATTAAAACAATGAGGAGATTATCATGGAAATTATTGTACCTATTAAAGGGAATGTGAAATATTCTATTACACTTGATCCTAGCGTTTGGATTATAGATGATAGGAAGAAAAAGCTAGACGATTTCTTCCTAAATCATACGGAAGAACATAACGAATTAGAAGAATACACAAAAGCAGTCTCTAAACATTGGGACAAGGAAATCATTGAAGGTAACACTGCTCCGAAACCACCAGGAACAGAAAAGAAAAAGAAATACATAAAAGAAGAATTAACGACAGAAACATATGGAATTCATTTTCATTATTTCTTGAACAACAGTGAACCTAATGAATATGCAAAGAGAGTCATCGTCGAATCAACAAATGGTGACCGAACTTTTTCTCTTGATGAAGCAATGAAATTCATCCTTTGTTTCTCAAACAAAGGAAAAGCATTGAAAGAGGATGGTCCTATTCATGTTTATTACGGACATACAAAGGATGATGTTATCACGCATGTGAAGGCGTTTAACATCATATAATCTTCATAACAAAGGCTGAAACTTCAGCCTTTGTTATTTTCTTTTTTTCTTATAATATATTTGCTGCTAATTGAGCAAGCATTGATCTTTCTCCCTTAATTAATTTCACATGTCCACTTATGCTTTGATCTTTAAATTTCTCTACCACATACGTCAAACCATTATTATGCTCATCAAGATAAGGATGATCAATTTGTTCAGGATCGCCCATTAACACTATTTTGCTTCGTTCTCCTACACGAGTTAAAATAGTCTTCACTTCATGCTTCGTTAAATTTTGAGCTTCATCAATAATAATAAATTGTTCCGGAATACTTCTACCTCTAATATAAGTTAAAGCTTCTACTTCAATGGAACTTATGCCAGCCAAAATAGCATCAAGTTCTCCAGGCTTCTTAGTGTTAAATAAATATTCCAAATTATCATAAATTGGTTGCATCCAAGGTCTAAGTTTCTCTTCTTTCTCACCCGGAAGGAAGCCAATATCCTTACCGACGGGAACAATCGGTCTTGCAACAAACAATTTCTTATATTTCCCTAAATCTTCGGTCTGCATTAGAGCTGCAGCAAGTGCTAATAATGTTTTACCAGTACCCGCTTTTCCTATCATTGTTACTAGGGGCAAATCTTCACGAAGTAATAATTCCATCGCCATCATTTGTTGAACATTTCTTGATTTAATTCCCCACACTCTTTCTTGATCAAACACAAGGCGCTTTACTTTCTTTCCTTCTTGATCGACTATGCCAATCGCAGAAGCCCTTCCTCCTAATGAATCTTTCATAATCAGGAATTGATTTGGATAAAATGGATGATTAACAATATCTGCTACTAATAATTCACCTTTCTCATAATATTTATCCATCGCTTCTTTCGAAATATATACTTCAAAGAAGCCACTATAAATATGATCAATTTCCACAACGCGATCATTTAAAAAATCTTCAGCTATAAGTCCTAGAGCATCTGCTTTCACTCTTACAAGCGTATCCTTGCTAACTAAAATAACTTGTTTCCCTTGTTCTTTTGCTTCTTCTTCTAAAAATAAATTTTTAGCAACAGCTAATATTCTATTATCATTCGTTTTTTCAACGAATATTTCTTGCAATTGTTGGAAAGATTTATGATTCAATTCAATTCGTAACGATCCTCCATTATGAAGTGAAATTTTTTCATGTAATTTTCCGGACTGCCGTAAATGATCAATTAGCTTGGATACTTGCCTAGCATTCCTCCCCACTTCATCTAAGTTTCTTTTCTTTGAGTCAACTTCCTCCAAAACAACTGCTGGTATAACCACCTCGTTTTCCTCAAATGAATAAATGGAATAAGGATCCTGCAATAAAACATTTGTATCTAACACATATATTTTACTCAATATAATGCCTCCTGCCGGAAAGAATGATAGAAACTACCTACAAATCGATAATTTTTGTAATAACATTATATGAATGGAACAATCGTCTTGCTAAAAATATATGTCCAAGAGAATAAAGTTAGAAGAGCTACACCAAAATAAGAAAAGTAAGTCATAACAAACTGAAAGTGAGGGTGTCAACATGATTAAACTAAGACTTATGTTTCTAACAATGCTTTTAATTGCCGGTGGATGCCAAATGAACGATGCGAATACCGACAAGAATGATGCTCAAGTAAACGAGCAACAAGTACAAAATGTAAAAAACGAAATAAATTCAAAAGACAACCAAGAAATAGCGAATAGATTAGAAAAAGCAACCTTAGAAGTGCCTCATGTAAAAGCTGCTAATGCTATCGTTCTTGGCGATTACGTATTTGTAGCTGTCGACGTTGATGAGAATATTGACCGCTCTCAAGTTGGCTCAATTAAATATTCAGTATCGGAAAGATTAAAAAACGATCCATATGGTAAGAAAGCAGTCATTGTAGCTGATCCAGATATTGTCGCCCGCTTAAAAGAAGTTGGAGAAGATATTAAAGCAGGTGAACCAATCTCAGGCATTATGAATGAACTTTCTGATATTGCTGCAAGAGTTATACCAGAAATACCTGAAGAAAACATGCCACCTGCTGATACGAACGATAAGACAAATCAAATGCCTGCAAAAGATCAAAAAGAATTACAAAAAGAACAGCAAGATCAATCTAATCAACAAATGACAAAGTAAGAACGAACAAAATCCGAAGAGCGCCCGTTCAGCGCCGTATGAGACTTACGCACTTCGCACGAGATAAAGGAAACAAGAAGAGCTGATAAGCGATTCGATGTGTCCAACTTCATCGGCCAGCCCCTC
>NZ_JBALMO010000086.1:0-21377 GCF_036963345.1 Bacillus sp. JJ722 | reverse complement strand
AGAACAATTAATAATATATATGGTTTCTTTAATTTATGCAATACTTTTTTTGAAGTTTTCAATTTCAATCTTATCCGCATCCATTTTTTTCTATATGTGCTACTCTACAAAATAATTTCATATTCTAATCTAACATGTAAAAAACATATATCCTACCGAGGTGATAAAAGATGTTAAGAAACTTAAAGGTTGCTATTATCGGCGGAGACGCTAGACAAATTGAAGTTATAAAAGCTCTTCATGCATCTAAAACAACATTATTTCTAATTGGTTTCGAAAACCTATCTATCGATTTAAACAATGTAACAAAACTAAAATTAAACGAAATGAACTTCAAAAATGCTGATGTACTGATCTTTCCTGTACCAGGTATTGATTTACACGGTAAAATAGAAGCTTCGTATTCCGATAGTGAACTAACAATTTCGAAGGACTTCTTGTCTTCTACAAGACAAGATTGTCTCATTTTAACAGGTGTAAAAACAACGTTCATTTCCGAATTACTTGCCAAGGATGAAAGAAAGACAATAGCTCTGTTCGAAAGAGATGATGTTGCGATTCTAAATTCGATTCCAACTGCAGAAGGTACTTTAATGTTAGCAATTCAACATACCTCAAGAACCATTCACGGTTCTAATGTATTAGTTTTAGGATTTGGTAGAATTGGTTTTACAATAGCTCGTATTTTTTCACGTATTGGTGCCAATGTAAGTGTGATGGCTAGAACCCAAACTCATCTAGCTCGTATTATCGAAATGGGCTATTCACCAATTACGTCAGAATCTTTACAAGAACAAATCCATCAATATGATCTATGCATTAATACAGTGCCAGCCCCGATTCTTACTGCCGACATTATTAAAAGTATGGATACGAGTACACTCATTATTGATCTCGCTTCCAAACCTGGTGGAACAGACTTTGAATTTGCTAAGAAGCGTGAAATCAAAACACTCTGGCCACTTGGATTACCTGGAAAAACAGCTCCACAAACAGCTGGAGAAATACTAGCTAATACAATTATTGAAGTGTTAAATGATACAACTATTCACTCAATACATGAATAGTTCGTTTTGTACTCATGTTACATGCATTTCTACATATATTTAAATAGCGAGCTAGCCTCGCTATTATTAACTCATCATAGGAGGAATGCATAGGTGGATCAAAACAACAATAGAATTATGTCGGTAAAAGATTGGGTAATTACACTTATTCTCTTAATCATCCCGATTGTAAACATTGTTTTGTTGTTTGTATGGGCTTTTGGTGAAGGGAATATTATTAGAAAGAATTATGCTAAAGCTCAGTTAATAATGGTAGCTATCGCCATTGCTTTATATATTATTTTTGTAATCTTGTCATTTATTTTTGTATTTTCATTTACTGGCTATTAAACGCAATCATATTACATTCTATCCGTTTCATCTTTCTGTAATATAATACTATATAGGTTATTAATGGTTTAAATTCCCTCTCTGCCGCTTGTAAATACTCATGTGGTAGAGAAGCATTTTTTAACACGGTACATAATGCAACCATTTAAAATGGAGGAACAACAATCGTGAAAAGAAAAATAATCAATACTCTGATTCTTGTAGCTTTCATAATACTTATTAGCATTAACATTTGGCAACATAACATCAAAAACAAAAAAGCAGACTTGACCACAGAAGTGTCATCATCTGCTGAAATTGGTAACGAGATAGGGGAAAAAGCGCCTGACTTTACATTAAACACTTTAGATGGTAAAACGGTAAAGTTATCAGACTTTAAAGGAAAGAAAGTCATTTTAAACTTCTGGGCTACATGGTGCCCACCATGTAAAGCAGAAATGCCACATATGCAAAACTATTATCAAAGTAATAAAGACAAAGATATTACCATTCTTGCCGTAAATTTAACAAATCAAGATAACGGTTTAGAAATCGTCCATAAATTCGCCAATGATTATAAGCTTACCTTCCCAATTCTTCTTGATGAAAAAGGCATCGTCGGCCGTACGTATCAAATACTGACCATTCCAACAAGCTTCTTCATAAATGAAAAAGGGATCATACATCAAAAAATTATCGGACCAATGGATGAAGAAACAATGCAGAAATATGTAAGTGAGATGTAAAAAATCCGAGCAAAATACAGAGTATCTCTACTCGATTTTGCTCGGATTTTCATTTATTTAGCTAAAGGTTCTACATAACCCTTCTGCCCTAACACATGAAACACTTCTTGCTTACTATCTAATATAAACGAAGGACCTGGTTTACCGCGGTTTTCTCGATGACCCGCAAGATGAACATCACTCTTCTCCCATGCTTTCCATGCTTCTTCAGATTCCCAACGGATCATAATAATCGCTTCTTCATTTCCTCTACGTTGTTTCTTTTTAAGAATACTTAAATCAAGGAAACCTGGTTGCTGCTCGATAATACCAGCCCCTGCAAAACGTTCTACTAGTTTGTCAGAATGCCCTTCTTCTATTTGCATTGTTTTCATTTGAATAAACATGAATATATCCTCCAAAATTTCAAAATCTTAACTTAATTATAATTGAAAATGATTATCATAATCAATTATTTTCTTTTGCAGTTTTATTTATCATTTCGCATTTCTCTAAAAATGCAAGAAATGCAGTTGTACTAAATAAGTCTCTACGGTGGATAAAGTTCGTTGTAACGGAAGCATATTCTTTAGGTAAATGAATTCCACGCAATTCACCTGCATCAAGTTTATTTGATACGACAGAATGTGGAACTAGTGAGATCCCCATGCCTGCTGAAACACAGCCAATAATAGCCTCCAAGGAGCCAAATTCCATGATTCGAGAGGAAACTACACCATAGTCATGACACCATTTCTCAAGCTTAGTTCGATAGGTACACCCATTTCGAAATACGAGTAATTTTGTATTCTTATAATCAATTACTTCACAATGATTTGCTGAAATGAGGACAAGCTCTTCTTCTAGATAAGGAATAGTAAGTAAATCAGGATGTTGTACATTTCCTCCAATAAATGCACCTTCTAGCTCGTAAGATAGCACACTTTCAATCAACTGAGCAGTTGTATCCGTTTCTAATAAGATTTCTACGTTAGGATATTGGCAAGAATAACTAGTTAATATCCTCGGCAAGCGAACTGCCGCTGTCGTTTCCATCGAGCCAATACTAATGGATCCTTGAGGAACATCATAATTTCGTACCGCTTTCTTTGCTTCATCAATGAGAAAGTGAATTTGTTCAGCATAATTTAATAATGTTTGACCTGATGACGTTAATGTTACGCCCCGACTATGTCGATGGAATAATACCGTTTCTAATTCCTCTTCAAGCGCTTTGATTTTTGTTGTTACGTTAGATTGCACATATTGTAATGATTTAGCAGCCTTCGAAATACTTCCTTCCTTAGCTACTGTTTTAAATACTACTAAACTTGAAAAATCCATATTTCTTCACCACCTGGTATCAAAAATATTGATATGTTCTTTCAAAATCATTCATTATTCATAATACTCAGTTTAAATTATAATCAACTGTAAGAAAAGGAGAGATTTCCCATGAACAAGCAATCATTTTCATTTATTATAGGTGGTATATTGTTCCTTATAATCGCTATGGGTATAAGCCGTTTTGCATATACACCCATACTTCCCCTGATGAAAGATGAGATAGGTTTCACTGCCAAAACCGCAGGATATCTCGCTTCAAGTAATTATGTTGGCTATTTAGCCGGGGCTCTACTTGCCAGTATTATACGTGGCAATAAAAAAAGAATTTTGCTATGGAATGTCGCCATTAATATTTTTTCTATACTGTTTATGGGCGTGTCAGATGATATAATCATTTGGTTTATCCTTCGACTCGTAGCTGGTTTTACCAGCGGATTTATTTTCGTATTAACTTCAAGTATTATGCTTGATTATTTAGCCTCTAAAAATCTCGCACCTTGGTCAGGTCTCCTCTATAGTGGCGTAGGATTAGGTATTGTTATTTCGGGGCTTTTCGTTCCACCATTACATTCATATTTTACTTGGAAAGGAACGTGGATTGGATTAGGTATTCTAACCATTGTTTTAGGTGTAATCGCAATTACACTATGGAGGAATTTGCATCTAACTAAACATTTAGAAAGCTTACCAGAAAAGAATGGAACAATGAATCGGTATCTACCTTGGCTAATTGTAGCTTACGGTTTACAAGGATTTGGTTACATCGTAACTGCTACATTTATCGTTGACATTGTACACAGTATCCCATCACTACAATCATTTTCATCTTACACTTGGGTTTTTGTGGGTTTGGCAGCAATTCCATCTACTTTCTTATGGATTTCCATTATGAATAAAGGAAATGCCATTTACTCACTTTGCTTAGCATTCATATTACAATTCATCGGTGTTATTTTACCTGTTTTTTCACAGTCAATGTTTAGTATCTTCATGTCTGCCATTCTCTTTGGCTTAACCTTCATGGGAATTACTACAATGAGCACGGCGTACGCCCGACAATTATCTCCAACTAATAGTCATAAAGTGATTGGCATAATCACTTCAGTCTATGCCTTGTTCCAAATGATTGGTCCAAGCATCGCTGGTAGCCTAGCTTCGTATACAGGCAATTACAAATTAGCTCTCCTATTAGCGGGTTCTTTAGAAATAGTATCAATCATTATTTTATTGGTAGGAAAGTGGTCCACATCTAAGTATCAACAAACCTCTTTAGTAACTAAAGCGTAAATTTCATCGTTTCCCATCATGCAAGAGGTTGTCCAATAAGTCCTATTTGATATTTTTGTTTGATTGATGGGAAAGTATTTTTTAATATGATACATAGGTTTCATCTAGATCAAGCGCGCCAAATATAGGTACTCTAACATAACAGCCGAGTTTATCTCTTTCACGTAAACCTTGGAGGGCTAACAAAGCGTAAAAGGGCGTTCGAAAAGTGATTGAAAATCACTTTTCGGACAGCCCCTTTCCCCTATAATCGTGGGTCAATCTCTTTCTCCTTCTTCGTCTCAAAAAGCATGTTCGCAACAACTTGCTTATAGGCTGTATTGTCCAGAGATATCTCACTCCATTTAAATGAAAGCATTTCTTCAGCTAGTGCATACTCCTTCATAGAAGTTCGTAACTTCGCTCCCGTGTTTTTCTGCTTGATTAACTTACTATATTTATGCGGCAATTTATAATCATAGCCATACACTAAAGTTAAATAGTTTTCATTGCGCACTTTAAGAAACGGAGCTACACCATTTTTCATTATCTCTGGCTTTATAACTACACCTTCCATATGACGTTCCACCGTTAACGTTTCGTAGAACCGCAATGCTTTCTCATAAAAATGCTCATCCTTGAAATCAACAACGTGATATTCATCATCACTAACAAATGCGAACATTTCTGAAGCTGTTAACATCGGCCTTTCTTCATCACCATCACTCTTCACTACTTTTAAAATCGTAAATGGCTTTAATGTAATTGGACCATTTTCAGCATAATAATCAAGTTGTTCATTGAAGGTTGCTAATCCAGTTGCCTGCTTTTCTAAAGATACAATGGACTGTTGAATACTTTTTTTATTTTTATATGTTTGATAGGTCGGTCCATGTATTTTAATTAGCTCTTTTTTAGTTAGCTCTGAGGAATCCTGTTCAAAGTTACTATTTTGATAATTACTCGATAACTCTAGCCATTTCTCCTCAAAACCACTATTTTGCAAAAATGAGATTTCCGCTTCAATAGCTTTACTATAACTATCAAATTGCTCTTCTATTAAACCTTCACCTAACGTACGCCAAGGCATTAACTCACAATCAAGCAGCATTAATTCGATCTTTTGTCCCTTCATATATGGTATGAATTTATCATGCTGTTCCTGTAATGCTTGAGTTAAATCAATATTTTTGATTTTATATCCATTACGACTAACTGCATAGCTCTTAGCTAAATCTCGATGTAAATAGACATTGCATCTTGAGCCCATATACTTAGGCTGTAAGACAACTTTTTCTACACCTTTCTTTTGGAAATAGTGTAAGCCTTTTTGCAATGATTCCAACACACTATTCTCTTCATCCTTGTCTGCTGGAGACATCGTTCCTGAAATATAATTAATTTTGTTCTTTAACACATACTCTAGTCTTCTTTGATCATGGATATCTAACGTCTCAACAGCCACATTCTCTTTCTTAGCAAATAGTAGTGGTAGCTCTTTTCTCAACGTTTGCTTTGATTTAACTTGCTTAAATACAGGTCTATTATGCCGAATAATAACAGAAGATAATTTATTTCCATCTGTACATCCTGTATCAAGATTGATCTTATTGTTTACCGTAGCAATTTCTTTACATGCAACATGACCGTAAATATGGAATGGAGCATGGGATGACGCTTCCTCTTTAATAAAGTTTAATTGTGGTTCAATTGCTTCGCCACGATTCAAGCGGAAGTTTCTTTGCCCTCTCAATGAAGTTTTATCCAATTTTCCAATATATCTATTCTCACATGGTGCGTGAGTTGCGTAATAAGAAGAACGATCGATACCGATATATCGGTAAAATTCTTTTGAATGCTCCACTAAATAAAAGAACTGCTCCTGCAAGTTTCTATCATTTGCTAAAACCTCAATGCTTGTAAAATAATTATCAATGGTTTCTTGATCGACCATACTTCCATCCAATTTACCCGACAAATATTTAAATATGAAGTTTTCATGATTGCCTTTACCCAACAAGAAAAACTCCAAATTATGATAAATAAATTCGATGGTTTCTTTCGTACGACGTCCTTTATCAATCCAATCACCATTAAGAATAATTCGATAATCCTTTGTTTTCTCCGTACTAAGCATATTCTGTCCATCTATGATGTATCCATAATGCGATAATAATGCTTTCAAATCATCTATACTTTCGTGGACATCTCCAACGATAATATAATTATAATTACGGTCTAATAAATGAGATGCGTACCGCTCCCAATCTCTGATGTTAACTGTGTATAAAGGATTTGCTTCTTTTCGCTCCCAATTGTAGAAATCCTTTGCTTTAATACGATGAACAGCATTATATTTCTTCCTTGTTAAGGTTTTCACTACATCACGCTTCAATCGTTGCACATGATTTTCAACAATCTTCTTATCACAATCCGTTGTGAAATAATCTTTATAGTTATCATAATCAAACAGAACAACTTCAAGATTATAATGATGCTCTTGTGCCACTTTCCTTACTTCTTCTCGAAAGTCATCAGATAAACCGGTCGTATCAACGATTACGAAGTCAGCATTTACAGGAAATGTTGTAACTGCTCGCAATCTTTGGAACAATAATTCAAAAGCTTGCTTACTGCTTTCAAGCATAATTTGACTATGTTTATGATAGTTATAACCTAATAATTGCTGCCTTATTTCATCCGAAGAAATGTATTGAACATTGCTTCGATAGTTCTTATTCTCATGCTCAATTTGAAGCTGTGGTATTAATATTTTTTTAGAAAATGTAGTTTTACCTGATTCTGAAGCACCTACCATAAGAAAAATAGTATGCATTTTCGTTGAAATCATCATTTTGATTCCCCTACTTTCTTTATGACAACACCTTGAGTTGTATGAATATTGTTGACACTGTCACCTATGGAAATGAATGATAATTCTACATTATCGTTTCGAACTATGTTCTTCACCCATTGTTGAAATTCATCTGTTGTCATTTCCCACTTATGATCATCATGTCGGAAGCCTTCTAGTTCATAATACGTATTAAATTCGCGGTTCGGAGTAGTCAATATGAAACAACCAAAAGTAATATTTTTAAGAATTTGTGTTACAAGCGCTTCAGCATCCTCCATTTGCATATGCTCAACAACTTCAGTTAATAGAACATCAACCTTTTCATCATGATACGATTGCAAATAAGAATCTAATTCAGAGTATGTTTTTACATTGCTAATGCTTTTTCGTTTCATTTTCTTTCTCACAATATGTAACAACTCTACGTCGATATCAATAGCATGATAGACTTGATCATCTAGTTTTTGAGCAAATGGAATTGCATAAGCTCCTTCACCACAACCGATATCTACTATTTGTTTATCAAACGGTAAAATTTGTTCAATTACTTGTTTTCTTTGTTCAGCTGTACTTCCATATTGGAACTTTAGAAGTTCATGCTTTGATTGCTCTAATTTATGACGAAGATTTTTAAATTGACGTTTCTCTTTAATCACATTCTTGACAAAAAGATAGCGAATAAAATACGGACTTTCCAATTCATTCATAATATCAATATATTTATTAGCCAACTCATCCGGGACATCTAAATGTTCTTTCCCTACCATTGCTAGAAATAGAAAAAATAAAATGGAATATTGCATTAAGCTTTGCAAGCTTTGATATGTGCTGATTTTAATTTGATAATTATTATGACAAATTGGTGTTGCGTCTATATCAAACCCTTGAAAATGTCGTTTAAAAATCTGTAAGTATCTTTCACCTTTCATAAACACCATATTTACATGAAAGGTATGCTGAAATCCTGCTATATCGCGCTCATCTCTATTCTTTAAAACATGAGCAAAGAACTCATTAATCGCATTTAAAGGAAATAAAGGTGTATTGTATCTTGAAAGATTCAAGTACTCATAGAATTCTTGATGATTTTGCTTAAATGAAATATCATTTTCACCATCTTTAAAATAAATATTGTAGGTTTGCTCATTGGAATACCACCCACAAGCAATGCCTTTTCTTATACCTCGTAATGTCATATCCCCATTAGGATTTTTCTTAATAACGTATGAAAACGATGGGTTTTCAGAAGTTAAACTTACTATTGCCATATCGTGTCCCCTTTCATTTAAAACCATCTACTTTTCTTTTCAACAACCATTTAGCTGCAAAATCAACTAACGGTTTTTGTGGAATAAGTCGACACTCAGCTAAGCCGACCTTTCCTACCGAAACAGGATAATTTCGCTCAAATTCAAATCCAATTTCATTAAAGGACTCCACATCATATATAAAATCCTCATACTCTTTCCACACGCGAACACCGTTTTCTATGATTGGTGATCCTTGTTGACAAGAATAACAAGAATTAGCAAAGCATTCGGCAAGATGCAATGATGTATTGTTATCATATCCAACACCGATCAATAAAATATGTGCATCAATCTCATATAGTTTTTGTAACGGAGATTCTTCGCATAAAGAAAATGCAAGTGAGTGATCTTTCGTAATATAATTACTATGTTTTCCCCAAGCTGCAAAACTACATGTTGGATGATAAGATCGCACTACTCCTTCATAAGTTCTAAAGCATTCAACGATTTTCCCCATTGCTAGTGTTGGGGTTGTTTTCGGATTAAAAGCAGGCATTTCATTTCGAATCGTCTCCCACCACTCTACTGGAACTGGTGGACTATCCCAATAAGACGGTTCACTCAAATCAGCTGAATGAGTCGGCATGACAATGGTGCCTTCATCCCCAATTACCTGCATAAGTGCCTCAACAACTGCAACAGGACCACCACATACCCACCCTAATGACTTTAAAGAAGAATGAACAATGATATTCATGCCTGATTGTAACCCTAAATTCCGGAAATCTTCCATTAAACTATATGTGGTATTCGGAGCCTTCATAGGTTTTATTTGTCTCGACATCATGCGTCTCCTCCTCACAATCAAGTGTTAGTATAACATAGAAAAAAGCTTGCAAAATCAAAAGGATTCTGCAAGCTATTATACCCTAATGCTCTTTTAATACTTTAGCAATTTGCAAATGTCTTTTTTCCTGCAAATCTACTATTTGGTCATCTTCTAACTTTATTAATGAACATATCGGATGATATGGAGGATTATGTATGACTGTACCGATCTGACCGTCCGTTAACCTTACTTTCTTACCAATTAACGAATCTAACATTCTTCTAATAAATACTATTAAAACTTCCGTATCAAACCGTCCTTTAACATCATCTTGCATTTTCATAATAACCTCGTAGAACGGCATTGCTTTACGATACGAACGATCTGAGGATAGAGCATGGAATACATCAGCCACCGACACAATCTTGGCGTATGGATGGATTTGTGTACCATTTAGACGAAAAGGATAACCGCATCCATCGTCTCTCTCATGATGTTGTAAAGCCGTAATAGACACGCCTTCTGGTAAATTCTCCGTTCTTCTTAATAACCCATATCCATACAAAGTATGTTTCTTTATTTCTTGAAATTCTATATCATTTAATGGAGCTTTTTTATGTAATAAATATTGTGGAACTTTCGTTTTCCCTATATCGTGTAACAATCCAGCTAATTCTATTTCTCTTCTAGTTTCTTCATTTATTCCTAACCATTTACTTATTAGTCCAGCTATCACACCGACACATATATTATGTCTAAAAGTATATTCATCTTTCTGTTGCAATTCATCGAATAAATGAAACACATGTGGAATGTTTGTTGCCTTTTCAATCAAAGGAACTATTTCATTCTTAATCTCAGTGAGTGGTAATTCATCTTTATTTTTCACAAATTGAAAAATTTCAGACATTTGCAAAGTAGCTTCTTCCACATTTCGGGATATTTCATCATTCTTTCCGATGTAATCAACCGATTTCATTTCAAATGGCGGTATAACATAGTCTTCATCCTGATAATTTAACAATAGTTGATCAATTTCTTCATGTGATAAAGGAGTAATTTTTTTCTCAAATGAAAATTCGTTATTATGTGACATACTATCACACCATTCTTATTTTTCTTTTATGTTACCAGTTTATGGCGTGGAAACCAATGATTTTTTCTATAGTCAGCTGTCTGTAACATAATTTAATTTCTCGCCAAAGCTCTTCAATTCTTCTCCAATCGTACAGGACGAAAGACAATATTGATGGGCATAAGTTCTACCAAAATCTTTCTTATGATGACTATGAAGAAAACATCCATTACAATACAAAGTCAATGTTTCTTCAATTTGCTGTAATAATAATTGTCTTTCCTGCTTCTTACTCATATGTCACCCTTTGAAGTCAGCTTCATTACACTGTCAATATGAGTACCTTCTAAAGCTTGTGAAGCCAGTGCATCTGCTTCTTTGTTTTCCTTTCTTGAAATTGGTTCATATATAGGATGTATCCCCAGCTTCTTCATCTTCTCTTCAATTCGATCTAACCATGTATTAAACAAGTCATCAAAACAAGGCCATTCGCCAGATAGCTGTTGCAACACAACATGCGAGTCACCTTTGAAAGTACATGTTTGATGATGAACACCCAGATCTTCTAATATACATAAACTTTCATAAAAAGCAGCATATTCAGCTTCATTACTTGACGTTAATTGTTCCATTCGCTTATTTTGCCTCTTACGATAAGATACTTCATTTTGAGTATAATATACAATCATACCAAGGCCCGCTAAACGATCTTCTTTCAAATAACCACCATCGAAATAGACAACAGCATCCTGCGGTTCTTCTTTTATTTCTGTAAGAAGTTTCGTCAATTCCTTCTTATTCCACACCGTATCTCTTTCGTCATAAAATTCTATTTGATGCGCTCGCCCAGTTTTTTCAAGATCTTCACATATAACAAGCGCGTCCCTACCGTTTATAAAATCTGATTGAAACGTGCAAGATTGTTTTTTCGCATGTTTATACGTCCATGTCATGTATACTTTCATCCTAATGAAATACCCCTTTCTTCTACATTCAATCTGAATACATATTATAACTAATTTTACTACAACAGCTCACTTTGTATACTTAAACAAATATTTTCCTTTGTTATTTTGTAATATTTATTCCATACCATTGAAAAATGAGCTTCATAATCGAAGCTCACCCTTGTTATTTATTTCCAATATATCCTTTAATAATTGTTTGTAACATCTTTTCATCCATATCTAGTATAGGCTTGTTAGCTTGTCTTAAAATATTCGCTGTTGTTTCGCATGGAAAATGGATATTACGACCCAAATAGTTAGCGAATACGGATAATGGTTTATTAAATTCTAATTCATCATCCCGTAATTGATGTTCTGAACCATGCTGAATAGTTTCAAGATTAGGAAGTTCCATATATTCCCTAATTAATTGGAGAACTACATCTTGTCTTGGTGGTTCTGGATTCGTAATGTTTAGTATATCTCGGTTTTTACAATATTTAAGTGCGGCCACTAGAACAGAGGAAACGTAATCAACTGGCACAATATTCGATGCCACATCTCGATCCATTACTAATCGAAATGGTAGAGTTTGAAGCTCAGGCTTTCTAGCCATTCTACGTTTTAACAGTTTTAAACTTTTTAAAATCCCATATAATCCAAAACTCGTTTCAGCTTTACCCGTAACAGAATCTCCAATGATAATCGCTGGTCTCAAAATAGCAACGGAGATTTGATTGCTATATGAATCTACTAAATGTTCTGCTTCACATTTCGTTCTTTCATAGCTATTCACAAATTCTCTCGCTTGTGAATATAGAGCCTCAGCTCCTTTTGTTTCATTACCGATTGTATAGGCTGTACTAACATATAAGAATTTTTCACATTGAATGTTCACCGCAAAGTCCAAGACATGTTTTGTACCAGTCACATTTACTTCATGCGTCAATGCTTCATCCTTTTCGTCAAATGATAGAAGAGCGGCCATATGAAAAACGGCATCAATTTTACCCTCAAGCTCTTTTATCATGTCTTCATCTAACCCTAGATTCTCAGATGTTATATAACCTTCAATAATTCGTACATTTGCTTTTTGTTGATCACTTGTTATTTCTTGCATAAAACGATCTAGTTTTTTAGCGTTTCTTACAAGTAACAATAGCTCGTGACCATCCTTTAATAAATCTTTAGCTACTCTCTTACCTAAAAAACCATTCGCTCCTGTTAATAATACACGCATTATGTCTACACTCCTAATAGTGCTGATTTACCATTATTAGTTTACCTTATTTTCACTAGGATTAGGATAGAAAAATCATTATTAAATTTAGGGAATTATTAGTAAATTTACTCAATTCCCAAATAACCCCATTAACTATCGAATATAAATTTAATTATGAAAATTATAAAAAACCCTAATAAACATAAGCATATCAAGACTAGGTACTGTTGCTAAGATACACAGTATCATCATTATCTTTTAATCTTAAATCCTCTTAAAACCCATTCAAAAAAAACATTTTAACAAATAGCCATAAAATTACGACATTAAAATAGTACCACTTTTCCCACAATTCAAAATAGACATTTTATCCCATAAGTGTTACTATCTTTATTAAATTCAATAGAAACAATAGCATACTTGCTCTCTAAGAGGTGATTAAATGAAGTCGATCAAACACGCTGTAATTATTTTACTATCCTTATTAATTGGTGTTTTATTAATTGTTAATTTAGTCGTTATTTACTACAATTCATCAATTTCCGTTAAACAAACATTTAAAGAAAATAGCTTATTAAATGCAAATCGTATTGCCTCAGAATTAGATCCTGACCTTTACGAACAATTCCTTAATGATCCAACAACAAACGACGCATATAAGCAATTTCAAAATGAATTAATAGAATACAAGAACAAACACGGTGCACTTTATATGTACACCCTAGCAGTAGAAGGCGACAATATAAAATACATGATTGATGGTGAAGCAAAAATTGAAGATACCATTCCTATAGGAGAAAAAAATGCTGTTATATCAATGAAAGAAATGGGACCAGTTTTAAATGGTGAAGCAAGCAGTACAGATATTATTAATGATCCCGAATTTGGAGAATATTTGTCAGCTTTTGCACCAATCAAAAACAAAGAAGGTAAAGTCATAGGTATATTAGGAATTGATACAGATGCTAAATTTGTATCTTCTGTAAAAAGAGATGTGCTAAATAACTCGATTCCTATTATATTTACAATTTCAATTGGTATCACATTGGTCATTCTGATCATCGTCCATATCTATATTCATAAAAAGCTAAGCCCACTTACTCATTTAACACATGTTTCCAGAGCCATCACGCACGGTGAAATTGCAAAGGCAAAGCAATTGTTTAAAGATAATAAATATTCGTCCAGGAATGAAATTGGACAACTATATACAATTATAAAAAATATGACAGACACACTAGAAAATATAATAAAAGAAATATTGACCATGTCTTCTAAATTAAATGAAGAAAGTTCAATCTTAAATAATACGTTCCGTGAAATGAACGAAGGTACACGTCAAGTTTCCATGACAATGGATGAAATGGCTGCAAGTACTGAATCACAAGCGCATTCTTCTACAAATATAACAATTGATATGAATGAATTAACGGATTTCATAGACAACACGAATAAGCAAGGGAATTCTTTGCAAAATTTAACTACAACTGTTCTACATAGTTCTCATCACGGAACTAAATTAATAAATACGTATAATCAACAAATGGAAGATATATACAATATCGTTACTCAATCAGTAGACGAAGTAAAAAAAGTAGAAGCACAAAATCAAGAAATATCTTCATTAATGACACTTATTAGTGATATTGCTGAACAGACAAATCTGCTAGCCTTAAATGCGGCCATTGAAGCAGCTAGAGCAGGAGAAAATGGCAGAGGGTTTGCAGTTGTTGCGGATGAAGTGCGGAAATTGTCTAATGGTGTAGCCCAATCAGTAAATGGAATTAATGAGATATTTGAGCAAGTCTATAAAAACTCACAAAGAATGGTTACTATTCTAGAGTCTGGTTTACAAAATGTTGATAGTGGCAGAACTACGCTTCATCAAACAAATAAAGCTTTTGAAGACATAGCATCTACTATTGAATCTATCAATAACTTTGTACACTCTATGCAAAACGAACTATCAAACGTAGTTCATAAAGAAAAACAAATTAAAAACTCGATTAATGATATTGCTGCAACTTCAGAAGAAAATGCTGCAGGAATTGAACAAGTTTCTGCTTCTACACAAGAAATGACTGCTTCTATGGAGGCAGTTCATAAATTGGTAGATGATTTGTCTGCTGCTTCACAGGAGCTGTATGGTATTAGTAGCAAATTTAAAGTATAGAAATACAAAAAGCCTCCTTTCATCTGTATGGAGGCTTTCCAATTATTTCTCTAGTTCTACATATTGCTTATTATATGGTTCTTGGCATCCTTCATCATTTGGGAAACGACCTTCTTCATCAGGTAATATTAATCGTAATACCTTTCGATCATCTTCCTCAAATACCTTAAATTCCACTTCGATACCATCAATTACTTGATTTGAGCGGCCTTCTCTATACTTATAACCTTCAGCAATATTTTCGATGATCGTATTAAATAACATTTGAACCAACTCTTCATCAAGCTTTAATACAATTTGAAGATCGAAATGATTTAAGTTCTCTGCTAATCCGTGCGTATGAATATTAGCTATAGAACCAACTTCTTCATATTGATAGAACCAACCTTGCTTATCTAAAAGTGCTTGATTTTCTTCTGAAATAAAATCTTTACTATTTTCAATATGACTATCCATAAATTCACCTTATCCTTCTTGTAACAATAATGGTATTATACCATCTAATTGATCAACAACCTAATACGATGATCAAAGTGAAGTTGATTATAAACAATCCGCAGTTTCCACTTGTTGAAAGTGATTAAAACTTGAAAAGTGCAAAAACAACTTGAATCAGGCCAAATTGTTATCCTTTAATAAATGTATGATTTGTCTTTTATGGTAGTTATCATGTTCTATAAATTCTTTAACAATATATATAAGAGAATACGGTGTTCCCGTATGCGGGCAATAAGTTACTCCATTTGCAGTTAATTGTTTATGTAGCTTTTCTTTTGGTAATTCGTTAAGTTCTTTCACAAGTAGTTCCCTTGTAGCGTTTGCTTCTTCAAGTAGCTTTACTTGTGATATGCCTGATTTCGCGTATTCAGATGCCTTTTTATTGTAGGTATCAAAATCAGGAAAATTCATCCCCTTTTCGTTACGTACTGATGGGATCACTTCGGATAAAAGGTGTTGATCCCAATTTATAATATGAGCGATTATCTCACTTACAGACCATTTACCTTCAGCTATTGGTTTAGACCACAATGTCCCATCCATATCTTTTAATGTGCTTAACCAAGATGAATATTGTTTGAAAGTGCTAATAATGTTATTTTCCTCACCCATTTAAATTCCCCATTTCTATGTTAATTAAGAATAGTATAACATAAAAACCCGAAAATACAAACGTATGTTCTGTTATTTATTTAAAATAGCTACTTTTTTTCAACTTAAGTAAATTTTCTATTGAGAAGTAGTTTTCAAATAATATAAATCAACTAACTTACATCATCCTTATTAAACAACTAAGCCCCTCCAATGAAGGAAGGGCTTAAACTTTTATAGTGTCATTTACAAGGACCATGCTTCATCCGGTACTAGATTATTCATTAATCAATTCTGAGATTTAGCAAAATATAGTTTAAACTATATTTTAAATTCACTTACATCTAAATTTAGATTTTCAGCAAGTGTTGCTTGTTGCATTGATGAATCAGTTACATTTTGGATAGCTTGCAGTGTTTCAGAAATATTATTCTTAATTGCATTTGAACTTATAGCCGATTCATTTGATACTTTCGAGACATTTTCTATTGCATTTTGAATTTCTACCGTCGATTGCATCATTGTATCCATTGACACAGCAATATCGTTTGCCACTTTAGTAAAGAAGATGGCATCTTGCTCATACTGCATTCCGTTTTCTTGGAATGAATCATAATCACTATGAACCTTATTATCCATGAATGTCAATATATCTTGAGCGTTACTAGACAATTTCACAAAAGCATTTTCCACTCTATTTGTGACCTCTTGAATGTCTTGAACCGTTGCGGTTGACTGATCAGCTAATTTCCGCACTTCATCTGCAACTACAGCAAAGCCTTTGCCATGTTCACCAGCTCTTGCCGCTTCTATAGCTGCATTTAAGGAGAGTAAATTAATTTGATTAGCAATTTCAGCAATTATATTAGACATCACTTTTACTTCAGCAACAATTTTTCCTTCTTCGATTGATTGAAGAACAGATTGTTGTTTTTCAGCATAAAGATTACGAGCAATATTTGAAGATTCAATTGCAGTATTTTTTACTCCGATTGCACGTCCTCTTATTTTCAGACAATTTTCCACGCCATCGTCTATTTCTTCTTTAATTTGAACAACGTTACTTAACATTTCCTGAGTAGTGGCATTTACCTCTTCAGTTGCTGCACTAATGGTTTCACTGCCATATGCCACCTCTTGAGCAGAATGATTAATTTCATCCATAGAAGCATTTACTTCTTCTATCGTTGCAGAAAGCTCTTCACTCATAGCACTTAAATCTTGAGAAGTATGACTTACTCTACCTACTAGACTTTGGATTTGATCCGCTGATTGATTTAACGATTGAGCTATTTGACCAAAATCATCTTCATATATGATCGTTGCTCGGTTTATTAAATTCCCTTTCCCAAATTCCTGAGAAAAATCAATGATAGATTTTACTGATTGTTTTATGTACTTGCTTAAAAAAATTAATATTATTATTGAAAAAATTAAGACAATAATGATTGTTACAATCGTTTTTGTAGTAAGACTTTTTGCTTTTTCAGAGTTAACCTCCATTTTATTATTCGCATTTTTTAAAACGTCTTTTTCTAAATTATTTATAATCGTGTCACGTTGCTTTTCAGCCAAAATCATGCTCGTTTTTAATGATCGATTCTCTTGGATCGTTTGACCTTTTACAATATTTTCAGTAAGACTTAATTGAACCTCTCGATATTTTTGATTTACTTGTTCTAGCTCTTTTATAACATTTTCATGTTCTTTACTCATTCTCGTCTTTTTCAATAATTTTAATAATTCATCATTTTTTGTTTGTAGTGCTTGCATCTCTTTGTTAATACTGTCCAATTCTGATTCATCGGTTGTCGACAACATTCTAAAAGTTAAACTACTTACGCGTTGTTCGTTTGTTTTTAATTCTCCTAATAAAGCAATAGCTCTCATATCATTTTTATATAAATCCTCAGAGTTCCTATTAACTGAATGAATATTAATGATTGAATAAAAACCAATAATTAACATACCAACAATTAGTAATACATTAAAAATACTTATTTTCCCAAGTAGTGACATCCTTTTAAAAAACTTCATATCTTCCTCCCCAACTATTTGCAGTCTAATTTATATATTATAAGTCTTATTTACTATTATTCAGCAGGGGATTTATTAAAATTATGTGAATATAATAAACCAACTAA
Organism: Bacillus sp. JJ722; assembly: GCF_036963345.1. NCBI lineage: Bacteria > Bacillati > Bacillota > Bacilli > Caryophanales > Bacillaceae > Bacillus > Bacillus sp. JJ722. The sequence continues at coordinate 3,077 of NZ_JBALMO010000086.1, read as the reverse complement.
ACAATTTCTACTATATCATTTTAACTAGTAGTTTAATCTAGTAATAGGTCGCCCTAAAATCACACATAGCATTACTCATCCAAAAATTATTCTCGAATGACATTTTTACATATCCAACCAAATAATCTTCAGAAGCAGAAACTGATTGAAGCTGTAAAACAAGAAACGGATAGTCGTAAAAAGAAGACATATTGTATTACAGAACAGGGCAAAGAAGCACTGTATTTAGAATTCAATAGATTTCAAAATATGGTCAATTTCACACAAAAAATATTGAGAGAAAGGGAATTATGAAATGTTTAAAGACAGTAGTGTAAAAAAGACAAGTAATAAATTCCTAATTTTACCGATGAGGAAAAATAGTTACAAAGCATGTTAAATGATGGATTCTATCCTAACATCCATAATGATCTCAGTATTGTTTTTTATTATTTCAATTGTTCTTTACAATATTTATGATAGAACTGCCTTCATAGGAGGTGGATTATTATAAACATAGAAAAATTTATAAATCACTTGTGTGATAATAAATAATATTACTTCATTTCCTTAAAATACCAGTTGAAAAACTTATTGTATTATTACTTAATCTGCAATATTATTAATAATATTGTATTGAAAAAGTGGACAAATTAAACGTAATCTGTGCTCACATTCGTGGTCACTATTTCTTAGGAAATTATCGATTTGCATATGTTAATCCAATCAATTTTAGAATGAAAGATTAACCTTGTTAAATCCCTATTTTCAAACACTTTTTCTATTCAACGATACAACCGGGGTTCGAAAACTCCCCCGTTATCAAAACTAGGAGGAAAATTATGTTTAATGAAATATTTGGTTTAGTGTTTACCCTTGTAAACTTTACATTAGCGATCTTAATGTATCGTTTCTTTGGAAAGAAAGGATTATTTGCTTGGGTTGGGTGTTCCACTATCTTAGCTAATTTGCAAGTTGTTAAGACAATTGAAATATTCGGCTTAACATCAACATTAGGAAATGCAATGTATGCTAGTGCATTTTTAGCAACGGATATTATTAATGAACGCTATGGAAAAGAAGAAGCAAAGAAAGCCGTATGGCTAGGGTTTTTCACACTTCTATCTATGACCATTATTATGCAAATGGTATTATTATTCCAACCTCATACAACAGATATTGCACAAGAATCACTTGAAACAATCTTTGGACTTTTACCACGGGTTGCCTTAGGAAGTTTAGCTGCATTCTTAGTAAGCCAATTCATAGATGTAAACCTATTTACTTGGCTTCGAAAGAAATATCCAACAGACGGACAATTTTGGATTCGTAACAATGGTAGTACGTTAATAAGTCAGTTTATTGATACACTGGTATTTACTAGCATTGCTTTCCTTGGAGTGTATGAGTTCAACGTCTGGATTGAAATCTTCCTTACCACATATATCTTGAAGTTCATCGTATCTGTTCTAGATACACCTTTCGGATATATTGCGAAGCGATTTACATTTAAAGATGAGAAGAAAGAAGCATAAATCAAATCTAAAATATAAACAATGAAAAAAGATAGTGTAATTAGTTAACAAACTAATTCTCTATCTTTTTTCGTAGATAACTGAAAAGTTTCAAAGTTTCTTCTGTAAAAAGAAATAATATTTTGTATTTTTAAAATATACTGATATTATAGATTTGGAGGTTTTTACATGATTGAAGTATATATTGACGGAGCAAGCGCAGGTAATCCTGGTCCGAGTGGAGCAGGAATTTTTATCATTGAAAATGGTATTGTAGAGAGGCATTCCATTCCTTTAGGAATTATGGAAAATCATGAGGCGGAATATTGGGCACTTATAAAAGCATTAGAAATTTGTTGCCAAAAACAAGCACAAACTGTATCAATTCGCACAGATTCACAAGCGATCTGGTCAGCTATGGAGAAAGAGTTTACTAAGAACAAAAAATATGCTCCTTTATTAGAGCAAGCTGTTGGCTTATCAAAAAATATACCACTGTTTTTTATTAAGTGGATTCCTAGTTCCCAAAATAAATCGGCAGATGAACTTGCTCGTAAAGCAATAAGGGATGCAAAAGGAAGGGAACCATATTGAACAAATCGTTAATAGCAGATTTGACATTACTTTTAGTCGTTTTTATTTGGGGAGCGACGTTTGTCATCGTTCAAGATGCGATATCATTTTTAACACCGTTTAGCTTTAACGCTGTTCGTTTCTTTATCGCTTTTCTAGCTTTAGCCATCTTTTATGTTATTTTTTCGAAGAAAAAAACGAAGACATTTAATAAAGCGACGATTCAATCAGGAGCAATGTTAGGATTTTGGCTTTTTCTAGCATATGGACTACAAACAGTGGGATTATTATACACAACACCAGCCAAAACAGGCTTTATAACAGGGCTGAGCGTCGTCCTTGTTCCCGTACTTTCCTTCTTTCTATTAAAACAACGACCAAACCGTAATGTTATTATCGGTATTTGTTGTGCTACGATTGGTTTGTATATGATTACAATGTTGCAAACAGCTTCTTTCAGTAAAGGTGACTTTTTCGTTCTTCTAGGAGCGATATGTTTTGCGATGCATATTATTACAACAAGTAAATATGCGAAGCACTATCAAGCACTACCCTTAACAATCGTACAAATTTTAACTGTTTCCGTACTATCATTTGTAGTCAGTTTATTCGTAGAAAAACCGAAAGAAATGTATCGTATCGATGTTTTAATGCAAAAGGAAGTCATGATCGGATTATTAATCACTGCTCTATTGGCTACAGCTTTTGCTTTTCTAGCTCAAACATATTTTCAAGCATACACATCTCCAACTCGTGTAGCATTAATATTTGCAATGGAACCAGTCTTTGCAGCTATTACTTCATATTTCGTAATCAATGAGACATTTACAACTACCATGCTATTTGGCTGTGTACTCATTTTTGCAGGGATTATCTTTGCTGAATTGCCAGTTAAGAAGCAATCTGTTGTAGAAAGATCCTCTATCGAATCATGATAAAGTGAAACTTTAATCGGTGGGGATTCTCATCCATCCCCCACCGATTGTTAGTTGAACCAATCGGGTTCTTACT
>NZ_JBALMO010000085.1:26097-29178 GCF_036963345.1 Bacillus sp. JJ722 | reverse complement strand
ATATTCTATCATCCATATAACGTTATCTACCCTTGGATTTACATTGGGGAATCTACAATAAATGAGTTGAATTAATTAGGAATAAGGAGGTTTATATTATGAAGCCAATTGTACCTTTAGCTGTTCAAGAAGCCATTGATTCTTTTCAGCAAAAAGATGTATATATCCATCTAGAAACAACTAACGGAGCATATGCTACACACTTCGGTGGTGGCACTTATTCTGCAGGTGCATATATTCGAAATGCTCTTGTTCAATATGAGCATGGAAAGATTAAAGGAGAAGGTCCTTATCGAGTAGGATTAAAACTTTCCTTAGGATGGGTTTATGCAGAAGGAGTTACCCATTTTATGATAGACGATCAAAATCGATTACTTCTAGCTGGGTTAGATGAAAATGGTCGTTTAGCTGTTGCATTACAAATAAGCGAAACACCTTTTGAATAAGAAGAGAGGAGGAAAAACAATGCGTAAAGAAAACCATGTACTTGTTGTGTTCCCTCATCCAGATGATGAAGCGTTCGGTGTTTCAGGAACAATCGCATCATTTGTCGCTCAAGGAACACCTGTAACATACATTTGTTTAACATTAGGAGAAATGGGAAGAAATCTAGGTAACCCACCATTTACAACTCGTGAAGAACTTCCAAAAATCCGCAAAAAAGAACTTCAGGATGCAGCTGCTGTTATGGGAATTTCCGATTTGCGTATGATGGGACTTCGAGATAAAACGATTGAATTTGAAGATGAAGAAAAACTAATTGGCATTGTTACAGATGCCATTAATGAGCTGAAACCTTCTTTAGTTATTTCATTCTACCCAGGTTATAGCGTCCACCCTGACCATGACGCAACAGGAAGTGCTGTTGTAGAAGCTCTAGGAAGAATGCCGAAAGAAAGTCGTCCTACATTACATGCAGTTGCATTCTCAAGCAATTGTCTAGAGGAACTAGGCGAACCAGATATCGTAAATAATGTAAGTGCTTTTCAAGCTACAAAACTAGCTGCACTTCAAGCACACCGCTCTCAGACGCAACTATTGACAGCCGGTTGGAGCGCAAAAATTGAGCAACGTGATCCAGAAGTAATCAAACGGCTTCATATTGAGAGCTTCTGGACTTACAAGTGGGATCAGTAATTATTTTCATCATGTAAGTATAAAGTGCTCGTGCACTGGATATACTGCGAGTATGATGAACTTTCCATAGTATCCCCCTTTAATTAGACTACCTGTTTAGGTAGTCTTTTTTTATTTCTTTTCTTGTAAAATAGATTCATTCAAGTCAATAATTCTTCCTTCGATTTTCGGATTAACATTTTTTAATTTCTCCATATATCTTCTTACATTCTCCCAATCCGATAAACCAAGATCATTTACTCTCCCGCCATCATATGCTCGCTTGAAAACTGGGCAGCCATCGCCGCCCTTAGCAGTAAACGCATGTGTTACGATTCTATATTTAGAGCTTTTTTGTAACGTAGTATACACGCCATCTTTCCCTTTTACTTCAACTTTTTGTACGCGACTACCGACTGGTTTAGAACTATCAAATATAAACTTCATACCTGATACATGTAAAAATCCACCGTTTTCCTTTGGATAATTGCTCACACTATGCTCTAATGCTTCTTGAATTTCAGCCCCTGTCAGCTTCATTGATACTAACGTGTTACCAAACGGGAGTACAGTCAAAATATCACCTAAAGTAATTTCGCCTTGATTGATAGCTGAACGAATACCTCCACCATTTTGAAAAGCAATAACGATATCCTTGTCTATTTCTTTGGCTTGGTCCAGCATGGCATCAGTTAGTAAGTTCCCCAATTTGGTTTCATTTTTCCTAACACCTACAGCCTTTAAAGTCTTCATTGCTGTTGCACCTGACGGCGTGTTTTTTACAATAGCGATTTTATTCACATATGGTTTAAGCTTCACAACAGCTTCTAAATCTTCCTTTTGATCCGCTAGCTTAATTAACCTACCAGAATGACCAACTATCTTACCTTCTCTATTAAAATCAACATCGACCGTTCCTAAGAAATCATTATATTGGTAGGCTTGGACGATTATCGTTATATCTTTCTTATCCCCTTTTAAGTCGGTATCTATAACGACTGGTTCATTTAACTGTGTATGTGAATGCCCTCCGACAATAATATCAATTCCCTCGACCGCACTTGCTAGCATGCGGTCATTATCAAATTTTACATTATCATCATAGCCGATATGTGTAACAGCCATGATTTTATTTATACCTTGTTTTTCAAAGGATGCAACAGCTTCCTTTGCTTCTTCAATATAATTGCTAAATGTAATATTCACCGGGCTTGAACTTTGGATTGTTTCCTCTGTTGTTAAACCAAAGATTCCAACCTTTTCACTATTTATTGTTTTAACAATCCCTTTATAAATAGTCCCTTGCTTCGGATTACTCGAAATAGAATCTTCATATAAGCCTTTCATATATTGATCTTTACTATAATCGACATTCGTACTGACGAAGGGAAAAGATGCTCCCTTTACGAAATCAGATAAAGCTTTATGGCCTTCTGAAGTAGCTCCTAAATCGAATTCATGGTTACCAAATGTCATAACATCATATTGCATTAGATTCATGAATGTTAAATCTGCTTGTCCTTTAAATTCATTGAAATATAACGTTCCCGAGAACACGTCTCCAGCATCAATTAACAATGCATTTGGTTTCTTCGCTCTAACCTCCTTAACCGCTGTTACTCTTTTCGCAATTTGATCTAAATGGGCGTGCGTATCATTCGTATGCATAAGTGTAAGAGTGAAATTATCTGATGTAACATTTGCTGCTAGCACAGGTGATGCCATGTAAAGAATGGCGGTGGTTGCCACTACACCGGTTAATAACTTTCGAAATATGTTCTGTTTAAGAAACATCAACGTTCTCCTTCCTTCTTATAAACTCTACCTACATTTTTCCTTGTTCAACTTAGGATTATTACGATAAATGAACAAAAGCGAAAGTCGCGCCCGTTCAACGCCGTATGAGACTTACGCACTTCGTACGAAATAAAGAACACGAAGAGCTGAGCGATTCGATTGTCCAGC
>NZ_JBALMO010000085.1:14309-26073 GCF_036963345.1 Bacillus sp. JJ722 | reverse complement strand
TTATGCTTGTCGGGGCTTATCGGGGCTAAACGGGCCGACTCCAAATTTCTAAGTTGACTTATCGTAAGAAGAAGTGTGAAGTTTACTAGGCGTTGGGTGCTCGAAGCTGGATGTAGAATCACTCTATTTCAAAGTGATCAACTACCAAATATTTTATAAATCCCTAACCAAATAAAAAGAAGCTAACTCCTTAAAGTTAGCTTCTTCCATTACCTATAATTCTAATTTATACAGTTGATCATCATCTTTCGAAGGGTTACCTCGTCCGTCTGTATTATTCGAAATAAAGTACAACGTATTCCCTTCTATAAATACATCGCGGACACGCCCAATATCTTTCACTATATCTTCCATCTTCTTCGATTGAAGATGATAACGTTTGACTGCTTCACCTCGCAAAGTTGCCACATAAAGAGATCCGTTATGATAAGCAATTCCAGATGGCGCCCACGTCACGTTACCAGAATGAATAAGAGGTGTTTTCATACCCTCCTTCACTTCATCTCCTTGTATAATTGGCCAACCATAATTTCCCCCCGCTTGAATGAGATTAATTTCATCATGAGCAGATGAGCCGTGTTCACTACTATAGAGATTTCCTAGTTGATCCCAAGCAAGACCTTGTGGATTTCGATGACCATAACTATATACATAAGAATTTGGAATCGGATTATCCTTAGGTATACTTCCATCTAAATTCATTCGAAGGATTTTTCCACTTAATGAATGAATATCTTGTGCGCGCTCTTCTTTCACACCATCACCAGTTGTAATATAAAGTAATCCATCTCTGCCTATTTGCATACGACCACCGTGATGATATTGCCCGCTAACAATTCGATCTACAAGCGTTTTAATTTCGTGCCATTCATTATTCTTTCTTTGTAGAATGACAACTCGGTTCAGAGGCTGTCCGGCTTGCTCATACGTATAATACGCAATGGCTTGCTGAGATTTTTCAAAGTCAGGCAATAAAATAAATCCTAAAAAACCAGCTTCAGGCTGCGATGATAAAGCTTCCTTCAATCGAACTTGTTCTCTTGTTACTTGTCCATTTTGCACAACAGCAACAGTTCCTCTTCGTTCACTAATGTAAAACGTGCTATTCGCTTTCTGAATAGACCATGGAATCTTAAGGTGAGTTGCCACTACTTCAATAGGTGCACTCCTCTTACTGACAGGCTCTTCTCGTTTCTCATCTTTCACATCGTTCGCCTTATTACAAGCTGTTATGATGAATAAACAAATAATAATCATCAACCACTTATACTTATTCATTTTCCTACCTCTTTCTTTTAGAAAGTTTACGTAGGTGCCTGACTTTGTTGTTCATTTTGTTTTTATACCTCTATAAACGCTTCACTTTATCGCTTTTTCAATCGCGTGAGCAACACCACTTTCATGATTGCTCAATGTTACTTCATGACAATAGCGTTGAATATCTGCAACCGCATTCCCCATTGCTACAGCTTTTCCCACTCTTTCAAACATTGATACATCATTATAGCTATCGCCAATTGCCATCGTATCGCTAAGAGCGATATTTCTCTTGGCTACAAACTTCTCTAATGCAATGCCCTTCTGAGCTGAACTGCTTGTAATCTCTAGGTTTTCTTGACCAGATGAGCTTACTGTTAATGCGGTATGTTGCTTAATTCGACCGCCTGTTTGTCCTAACAGGTCATGATTACTAGAGAATACAAGCATCTTAAAGCATTCTACACTTTCATCTTTAAACAATTCATCATAGCTGGCTACTTCATGTACCAGACCTAAGTCAAAACGTTCTGTTGCTTTCTTCTTCAAATAGTTTGGATCGACATCAGGGAAAGCTGAAGCAAACAAATCGACAATCGTTTCAATGGCAACAGCTTTATCATATGTATACGTGCCTTTATTCGTATATACTTCATAATAGATACCAGCTTCATCTAAGATTGCTCTAGCTCTTTCAACCTCTTCTACGTCCATTGGGTTAGAAGCAACGATTTCTCCAGATTCATCCCACACAACAGCTCCGTTTATCGAAATAATGGAGCACTTTAAACCAGCTTCATCCAATGCGTGTCTAGCTTCTATGTAAGAACGTCCTGTAGCAATTACTACTTCTACACCTTTAGATTGAGCATGCTCTATCGCTTGTTTATTTGCTGCACTTACTTTTTGCTCCATATTTAATAAAGTACCATCCATATCAATTGCAATACATTTAATCAAAGAAATACAACCCTCTTTCACATTTATATTGTAAATTAATCTACTTGTTTACCTCTTGATGCTACCCAAATTTCATACCATTGCTCTCTTGTTAAAGTTAAAGACAATGCTGCAACAGCTGATTTAATTCGCTCGATTTTTCCTGAGCCTATGATTGGCATAATTTTCGCCGGATGTTTCAACAACCATGCATACATCACTTGATCTATACTACTTGCTCCTATTTCAGCAGCTATTTTTTCAAGAGTCGTACGCACTCTGACCGCTTGAGGATCTTCGCTAGTGAAAATTCTTCCACCAGCTAAAGGTGACCAAGCCATTGGTGGCATACGTCTTTCAAGTGCTTGATCTAGCGTTCCATTTTCAAACTGAGCTCTTTCCAAAACAGACAATTCAACTTGATTTGTGACAAGGGGCATATCCAGATATGTTTGTAACATGGAGATTTGTGAAGGTGAAAAATTAGATACTCCAAAACACTTTACTTTCCCTGCTTGCTTTAACTCTGAAAAAGCCTCAGCTACTTCTGCTGGGTCCGTAAGTACATCTGGACGATGAATGAGCAATACATCTATGTAGTCTGTCTGCATATTCTCCAACGAAGTATGTACACTCTCTATAATGTGTTGCTTGCTTGAATCATAATGATTCAACTTTACATCATCTCTACTTGTTAATTTGATTCCACATTTTGTTACGATTTCTAATTGTTCACGAAGCTGAGGTTTCAATGATAATGCTCTTCCAAGAAGCTTCTCACACGTATACTGTCCATATATATCAGCTGTGTCAATCGTTGTTATTCCTAGCTCTAAACATTGTTCAAGAAGTTGTAAAACTTGTTGATCACTATATTGCCAATCCGCCAATCTCCATTGGCCATGTATAATACGAGAAAACTGCATATTATCTTGTAGCTGTACTCTTTCCACATTAACACTCCCTCATTAATATTTATCTAAAAATAATAAATACCTTGTAACTATTATACATACATTAACTTCTCCTTGTTATACGCATATATTTAAAAAAGTTACAATTCTCCATCTATTACATATTAACAATGATTTAATAGTTTACAAATGAAAAAATAGGGTATAAGAAAAAAACCATTGACCGTTATTTCAAAATACTAATAGATTTTTTGATTATTATGCATTAAAATGTATATATATTAATCGACCGATACAATTAAAGTAAAGGGGAACATAATAATGAACAACACGCTGAAACACTATAAAGTATCTTCATTATTACTATTTATCATACCTTCACTAGTCGGGATTCTATTATTCATGACTCCTGTCTCATTTGATGGACAAATTACTATTCCAATTGCTATTCTATCTGGAACATTTAAAGACATTCTTGGTGATTCTATTCCATATATTATGACTGCGATTATTGTACTTGCTGTGCTTGGCACATTGGCAGTTAAATTATTAAATATACCTTTCATCAAGAAAAGCACGTTCTTAACAACACTATTTGATGTTAGTCCTGTTTGGATGATTACTAGAATCACCGGTGCAATCTTTGCTGTTATGGTATTATTCCATATCGGACCAGAATGGCTTTGGTCGGATGACACTGGTGGAACAGTGCTATTTGACTTACTTCCTACTTTATTCGCCGTATTCTTCTTTGCAGGATTATTGTTACCATTACTATTAAATTTTGGTTTACTTGAGCTTTTTGGAGCACTTCTTATGAAAGTAATGCGACCGCTATTCAAACTTCCTGGTCGTTCATCTATCGGTTGTGCTGCTTCTTGGTTAGGTGACGGGACAATTGGAGTATTACTAACAAGCAAGCAATATGAAGAAGGCTATTATACAAAACGAGAAGCTGCGATTATTGGAACAACCTTTTCTGTTGTGTCTATTACATTCAGTCTTGTTATTATTTCACAAGTTAATCTTGGGCATATGTTTATCCCCTTCTACCTAACAGTTCTTTTATCTGGAATTGTAGCTGCGATTATTATGCCGCGAATTCCACCTTTATCAAGAAAACCTGATACGTATCATGGTGATCATCAACCTAATAATGATGAAGTTACACCTAAAGGGTATACTCCTTTCTCTTGGGGAATGAAATTAGCTGTTGAACGTGCGGAAAATAATAAAGGAATACTGAACTTCTTCGCAGATGGTGGAAGAAATGTTCTAGACTTATGGATGGGGGTAGCTCCTGTTGTAATGGCAATGGGAACATTGGCTTTAATTATCGCCAATTATACACCATTTTTCCAATGGCTTGGATTACCTTTTGTTCCAATTCTAGAATTACTTCAAATTCCTGAAGCAGCGGCTGCATCTCAAACCATTCTAATTGGATTTGCGGATATGTTCTTGCCGTCTGTACTAGCGATGGGTATTGAAAGTGAATTAACTCGATTCGTCATTGCAACTTTATCTGTAACGCAGTTGATTTACATGTCTGAAGTAGGTGGATTATTACTAGGTTCAAAAATCCCTGTTAGCTTCAAAGATCTTGTAGTTATCTTCTTATTACGTACAGCGATTACGTTGCCAATTATCGTTGGAGTAGCTCACCTATTATTTTAAATAACTAAGAAAAGCCTGAGACTTGTATTCTTACAGTCTCAGGCTATTTATATTCCTCTATCTAGCTTTTTTGGACTACTAACTACTCTTTTAATAAATAGACTACAGCTTCATAAGGTAACAATCTATTTACATTAGTTTCCGATTCATTGGTAATCACAATTTCTGCATCTTGAAGAGTTGAAATTACATTCTCATCTTCTAAATCTACTGGTTGATCAGAGAAATTACATAATACGTAGAGTTTTTCACCATTTAATTCACGTTTATAAGCAAACACTTGAGCATGATCACGCATTAAGAGTTTAAAATCACCATCAGTTATTATATCTAATTCTTTTCGTAATTGAATTAGACGTTGATAATAGTAAAAGATAGAATCTTGGTCTGCTAGTGCCAATTTTGCATTTATTTCTTTATATCTTGGGTTAACCTTAATCCAAGGAGTGCCTGAAGTAAAGCCACCATGTTCCGTGCTATCCCATTGCATAGGAGTACGAGCGTTATCTCTTCCTTTAACGTAAATTGCCTTCATAATTCGTTCATGAGACCAGCCTAATTCTCTTTTCTCTTTATACATATTAAGTAATTCGATATCACGATACTCACTTAACTCTTCAAATTGAACATTCGTCATTCCAAGTTCTTCACCTTGGTATATATACGGTGTTCCTTGCATCATATGCAAACAAGTTGATAGCATTTTTGCTGACTTAACACGGTACTCTTGATCATTCCCGAAACGAGAAACGATACGTGGTTGATCGTGATTATTCCAGTACAAACTATTCCAGCCTACTCCATGTAAGGACGTCTGCCATTTCTCGAAATTTTCTTTTAGATCCACCAAATTAAGCGGCTTAAAATTCCATTTTTCATCTATGCTATCCAGTTCCATATGCTCAAATGTAAAGACCATATTCAACTCTTCACTGTCAGGATTTGTATATTTTTTCGCTTCCTCTGTAGTAACACCAGGCATTTCTCCAACTGTCATGACATCATAGTTTGACATAACCTCTTGATTCATTTCTTGCAGAAACTCATGTATTCGTGGACCATTTACAAAAGAAGCTCCACCATCTCCATATAATTGCCCTTCCTTTACAGGCGCATCTGGAAAAGTTACATCTTTAGAAATGAAATTGATTACATCCATACGGAATCCATCAATGCCTTTATCTAACCAATAATTCATCATTTCATAAATATCTTCACGTAATTTAGGATTTTCCCAGTTTAAATCAGGCTGCTTTGTTGCGAATAAGTGAAGGTAATATTGTTTTGTCTCCTCGTCATATTCCCAAGTTGATCCACTGAAAACGGAACCCCAGTTAGTAGGTGGTTCACCATTTTCTTTACCATCTTTCCAAATATAATAATCTCGATATGGACTTTCTTTACTACTCTTACTCTCTACAAACCATTGATGTTCATCAGATGTATGATTTACCACTAAGTCCATGACTAGCTTCATACCTCTTGCATGAGTTTCTTCCAAAAGCTGATCGAAGTCTTCCATTGTTCCGTATTTTTCATAGATTTCCTGGTAATGACGAATATCGTATCCATTGTCCTCTTGTGGTGAATCATAAATAGGAGATAGCCAAATAACATCAATATCTAGTTCTTTCAAGTAATCGAGTTTCTCAATAATACCTTGAATATCGCCAATTCCATCTCCATTTGTATCATTGAAACTCTTCGGATAAATTTGATATACTACGCTTTTTTTCCACCAATCTTTCGCAACTGCTTTCATTTATTTCACCCTCTATTTTTTAATTTGTATATTTTTATTTCCTACTAATTTTATATTTTCAATGTTTGCTCGTTGATTAAATTCACCATCTGTATGTTGTACAAGTTGATAGTCATTCTCTACTTGTTCGATTGTGAAGTTTGTATAACTATACATACCTTTTTGGTAGTCATAGCTATAACCATCATCTTCATACAATGCACCCTTCGCTTGTTCCTCATTGGAAACATATACATGCAATTCAATGTCTTGCTTTTCTTTTGTATTTTGAACTGGAGTACCTAATGGAAGTATTGTTCCTTCCTTTACAAAGATAGGCATCGTATCAAGACCTGCTTGAACTACATGGTATTGACCGCCTTCATATGTTTCCTCTGTCCAGAAATCAAACCATGTTCCTTCTGGTAAGTACACCATACGGTGATTTTGCCCTGGTCGAAGAATTGGGGCAACAAGCACATTGCTTCCTAATAAGAATTGATCACTGCAATCAAATGTCGCTGAATCATTTGGATATTCCATTACTAATGGACGTACTATTGGAAGACCCGTTTGCTCAGCTTCATGGAATAAGGTATAGATATACGGCATGAAACGATAACGTAACTCTATATATTTTTTCACTGAAACTAATGTTTCTTCACCAAATGCCCATGGCTCCTGATTAAGAAAGTCTTGTGCGCTGTGATTACGGAAATAAGGTAAAAACGCTCCCACTTGCGTCCAGCGAATTAATAGTTCAGGTGTTGGATCAGATGAAAAACCACCAACGTCTGCACCAGAAAACGCAATACCAGACAATCCAAGGTTCATAATCATTGGTAGTGACATCTCTAAATGCTCCCAGTGACTGCGATTATCTCCTGTCCAAACAGCTGAATAACGTTGAACTCCCGCATATCCAGCACGCGTTAGTGAGAAAGGTCGTCCATTTCCTAATTGTTTCTGCAAGCCTTCATACGTTGCTTTACTCATATATAATCCATAAAGATTATGTCCCTCTTTATGAGTAATCTTTTTACCATCTACATTATGAATGACATCTAAATCCATTGTTTTCGATTCATTGAAAACAGCTGGCTCATTCATGTCATTCCAAATGCCACGGATTCCTTGATTCGTATAGAATCGGTGAAGGTCTCCCCACCACTCTTGCACTTCACTATTAAGGAAGTCTGGGAACGCACTTACTCCTGGCCATACGTCGCCATAATAAACTTGTCCCTCTAAATATTTACAGAAATAATCTTTTTCGATTCCTTCACGGTATACAGGATAGTGAACATCCTTCTTCACACCAGGATCAACAATCGGGACAATATCAATGTTTTCTTGCTTTAATTCCGAAATTAATTCTTGATGCTCGGAAAAATTATCTTGATCAAACGTAAAAACTCGATACCCGTCCATATAATGAATATCTAGGTATATACAATCTAACGGTATTTGATGATCTTGAAACTGTTTCTTAATTTGTCTAACTGCATCTTGAGAAGCATAGCTATATCTCGACTGATGGTAACCTAATGACCATTTTGGTGGAAGCGGTGTATTTCCTGTTAATTTCGTATAAGACGAAACGACTTCCTTAATATCGTTTCCAAGTAACAAGTACACGTTGACTTGACCACCCTCAGCCATAATCTCTAGCTGGTTAGGATTCGTTTGCATATCAAATTCTGTACGATGTGAATTATCAAAGAATACTCCCGTTGTTCCATCTTCACTATGCATAATTGCAAACGGGATAGATTGATATAGTTCAACTGTATCCTTGTTGTGAGGCGCATATACATCTGTATTCCAGTTGCTTAATTTTGAACCATTTTTATTGATAAATCCTGACTTTTCTCCAAGTCCATATACAGGAGCTGTAGCTTTTTTCATCATTGAAAAATATACATGCTTCTCGCTTGTATATGAAACCGGAACCTGCGCAGTCTGGAAGATTGTTTTGTCACCTTGTTTGACTGTTATTTCAAAAGTATCTTTTTGAATAAGAACTTGATTCTTACCAATATGTAGCGTAATAAAATCATCCGACTCTACCAATGTACCGTCCATTCTAGTAGTATCGCCAACAGCAGCAATGGAAGGGTTTTCATCCACCTCACCAAAAGGATTTACAGTTAAACGCATCGTCACTTCATTTATAAAGTATAAAAGAAACCTTCCTTTTGTCAGTGTTCCTGTTAACGCTTGACCATCCCATTTATAATCTTGAATAGACTGTAATTGATGACGGATTTCTCCACTTTCATTTAATTTTGTTGGTAAAATAGCAAAACTTGTTGTTTCTAACATATGGCTGTCCATCCTTTTTATCAGTATTCAAGTAAATGATTGTAAAGAAATCACTTCCACAATCTTCACTTGTTTCTATTTACTTCAGCTGTAGATTCATTTGTACCTCATGCTCTACTCTTATTCATAAATTGGCGCTTGAAATATATGAATAATGGCAAGTAACGCTCCCCCAATTAACCAAGCATCATCTTGTAATTTTGACGGTACTAGTATCGCAGGAATGCCTACCTTCGAGAAGAAATTATCTTGGGCAATTTCTTCTACTTTTTCGAGAAATAAATGACTGTATTTCATACCTTCACCAGCTAATACAATTTTATCTGGATTAAAAGTATTAATTAGATCACGTATGCCGTAACCTAAATATTTGCTCATCCCAGCCATTAATTTTTTGGCTAATTCATCGCCTTTTTCAGCTTCCTTAGCCACTTCATCAAAATAGAAGCTTCTTAAACTTGTTTGTGGATAATCTGCGATTAACTCTTTTCCTTTATTGTTAAAGTAAAATTCTGACGCATACATCTCCAAACAACCGTTTTGTCCACAGTGACATGGGTAGCCATCAATTGAAATCGTTGAATGGCCAAATTCACCTGCTCCACCTATTGAGCCGTAATAAACGTTTCTTCGAAGTACGGCTGAAAGTCCTAATCCTGCACCGACAGATACAACGAGAAAATCATTATTTTCTTTTCCTACACCATTGTATAGTTCTGCAAGCGTATACCCATTTATATTTTTATCTACAAAGATTTGAATACCTTCTAAGCGTTCTTTCAACATGTTTGCTATGGGTACATTATTCCACCCTAACATCGTCGATCGTATAATTTGCCCTTCATGGCGATTTACTAAACCGGAAGATAGAATACCTACTCCAAGCAGGTTCTCACGCTCTTTATTATTTTTCGAAAGTATATGATGAATCTGATTTTCGATTAAATCAATAATCTTCTCAGGAGATGAATGTTTAGCAAAAGCTATATCATTAACGTCAATAATTTCAGCATTCATATTCGTCAAAGCTACCAATAAGCACTCTTCTTCAATTTTCACACTAATTATTGAACCAAATTCTTTGTTAAACTCGATAAGCTTAGCCCTTCTACCTCCAGTTGATGAAGACTCTCCTACCTCACGAATTAATCCTTGATTTGTCAAATCTTCAATAATGTATGTTAGTGTCGATACGCCTAAATCACATTGCTTAGCGATTTCCGTTCGACTAATCGCATGTTGTTCCCGAATAATGTTTAGCACCTTAAATCGATTAATATCTTTAATCAACTCCTTGCTACCATTTCGTAATACACGCACCTATTTTCACCTCAAGTTTAAAATAAAGATAATTTTGATGATTTGAAAACTTACTTTCTTCATTGAACGAAATAAGTATATACTCAATATACTGTAAGCGTTGACAAAAAACAAACTATTATTCTAAAAAAATATAATTTTTTCATATTGTTTAAAAAAATAGTCACATTCATAAAAAGTTTCTATTAATTAGCTACTTGCAGAACCACTTTTTCTCCAAATCTGTGTACTTTTTAAAAGTTGAAATGGAAACAACACCTTCTGTTTTCAACGAAAGGTGTTGTTTATTTTTCTCAATTTTTCAGTGAGCCCGACTTTATTTCACTTTCATACTTTCAATCGACTTCAAAATGCCCGCTTGTATGCGTTCAATCTTAGCAAAATCCATACTGGCAACATACATTTTCTCTAAATCATCCTGTAGTGCTTTTGCCCGAGCCAAATGAGCGGTAGCTTCGTTCATTTTGGCACGATAGCGGCGTGATACATTTTCGATATCTGTGCTATAATCTTCGTCAGTTCCCGGTCTGATACAGCGTTCATACACATCGATAATGACATCACCATCTCGGCTCGGAAAGTATTCATGCGGTGCTGTGCTATCGAAAATAGCGAAGCTAAGATCTCGGACAATGACCATATCTAAACTATTTGGATCGAAGCCGCAATGATAAACTTCTACATCAAAGCCCCTATCTTCTGCCTGAGCAGCGATTTTCTTCAGCATCGTTGATTTCCCTGATCCGGGTCGCCCTTTAATGAAGTAGCGATGCTGTAGTCCGCTCGTTAAATTCGGAACATAATCAACAGCACCTATAGGTGTTGCTGCCCCTAGAAAACGGTGACGAACATCCGCAATCGACTGCTTTGTTTGCTTTCCAAAGAGCTTATCAATCATCTCTGTTGTTAATTCATCCGCTTTATCAAAATCCATATTATCAATATAAATGGCTTCCCATTCATCATGCACACTTAACGCTTTTGCAAAGGAATCATAAGCCGATTGAAAGGCTGTCGCTATTTGCTCCATTAATGAATTAATGCTCTCTGTTTGCTGAGTTAAACTATCAGCATCCCATGCTTCCTCTATATTTACATATTGTCCTATAGTACCTAGTAAACGAGGTTGAAGTATATGTGGTGCTGTCCCCTCAACAATCCCAACGCCCAACTCATTTATAATAACGCCATCGATTGAATCATTATCGGAAGAGCAATGTAAGTATTGTAAGCTGTACCCTTTATCATCAAAATACTGACCAATATTTTTCATTAACGTCGACTTTCCTGTTCTAGGACCACCTTTTAAAATAAATAATTTTTTTAAACCAGCTAAATTATATTCATATAAACTGTAAAAGCCTCGAGCTGTATTTCCACCAGCAAAATAATGAAGTATGCGCTCCGTCAATGTAAGCACTCCTTTTTTATAAAAATCTTATCGATTACAATATATGACGAATGTGATGAATAGGTGAGTGCCTAAAGAAAGAAAAGCGGAAGCGCCCCGTTTAGCTCCGTATGAACTGGAGCCTTTCGACTGAGATAAAGGAAACACGAAGAGCTGACAAGCGATTCGATTGTCCAGCTT
>NZ_JBALMO010000085.1:8778-14302 GCF_036963345.1 Bacillus sp. JJ722 | reverse complement strand
TTATGCTTGTCGGGGCTGAACGGGCCGTTTCAGCATTTCATAGTTGACTTATCGTAGGGAGATTGGTGAAGTTCACTAGGAGCTGGGCGCTGGAGCTAGACAATAAAGAAAAGCGGAAGTGCCCGTTTAGCTCCGTATGAACAGGAGCATTTTCGACTGAGATAAAGGAAACACGAAGAGCTGACAAAAAAATCCGCAGGCATTTACCCACGGATTCCAATACTACTTAATAAGATCAGCAAATTTAGCTGCTGTAACATCTGCTAGTAACGCTGGTTGGATCTCAATTTGCGTTCCAATTTTCCCACCGCTGACAACAATAGTTTCCAATACTTCTGCTTCGCTTTGAATGAAAGTTGGATATTTCTTGCTCATACCGACTGGTGAACATCCACCTCTAACATAACCTGTTAGTTTTTGAATATCCTTAACTGCTACCATTTCAATCTTCTTCTCACCAGCCGCAGCAGCGGATTTTTTCAAATTCAATTCTTCTGCTACAGGAATTACAAAAACATAAATTGCTTTGCTAGTACCATGAGCAACGAGTGTTTTATAAACTTGCTCTAGATTTTTGCCAACTTTGTTCGCTACCGAAACTCCATCAATTTTACCGTCCTTCACTTCATAGGACATCATATGATATTGTATTTTCGCCGCATCAAGAATACGCATTGCATTTGTTTTACCTTTTGCCATGACATACATCTCCCACTTAATCGAACTTTAGTTTAGATAGTGCATCGGCAAATGCCGTATTTATTGGTTCTTCTTGTTTATTTTGTTTTTTCATATATTGTGATACATCACGCTTATTAGCTGCTTTTGTATTACTATTCTTTTTACGATTTTGGAAAGCACTTAGCTTCTCACGGTGACCGCATTTACATACGAAGATTTGTCCTTCACCTTCACCGCGCAATTCTAATTTCTTATGACAAACTGGACAACGCGCATTTGTGGTTGTACTAATACGTTTACGATGTCCACATTCACGATCCTGACAAACATGCATTTTACCCTTCTTGCCGTTCACTTCTAGCATTAGCTTGCCACAATCAGGACAATGCTTACCTGTTATATTATCATGTTTGAATTTTTCCTTGCTGTTCTTAATCGTATGAACAGACTTCTTCGCATAGTCTTTCATATCATTCACAAACGTACTTTTGCCTAATTTTCCTTTTGCAATCGCCGTTAGCTTCTGTTCCCACTGAGCTGTTAATGCAGGTGATTTCAATTCATCAGGTACTAATTCTAGTAATTGTTTACCCTTTGTTGTCACATGAATCCCTTTACCACGCTTCTCAATTAAGAACGAATTAAAGAGCTTTTCGATAATATCTGCACGTGTTGCAACCGTTCCTAGACCGCCTGTTTCACCCAATGTTTTCACTAAATCCTTACTTTCTCCACCCATAAATTTCGCAGGGTTTTCCATTGCTGTTAGAAGTGTTCCTTCGTTAAATGGCTCAGGAGGAGCTGTTTCACCATTCGTCACAGCTAAGGAAGTCACTCCTAGCTTATCGCCTTCTTTTACAACTGGTACGTACGTTTCATCGGACTCATCACGATCATAGATTTCCTTCCATCCTTTATGCACAACAGTTTGTCCTTTAGCTGTAAAAGTTTCTGAACCAATTTTCGCGAAAATGCTTGTTTGCTCATACTCAAATGGTGGCATTAGAACCGCTAAGAAGCGTTTAACAATTAAGTCATACACCTTTACTTCCTTATCCGACATTTTCGGTAAGAACGCTGATTGTTCTGTCGGTACAATCGCATGGTGATCGGTTACTTTGCTATTATCCACAAACGATTTATTTGGTTTGATTGATTGGCGCAATATTTTTGTAGCCCATTGTGTATACGGTTTAATCGAAACCGCTTCTAAACGTTCCTTCAGTGTATTGACCATATCTGTTGTTAAATACTTCGAATCTGTACGAGGATATGTTACAACTTTGTATTGTTCATATAAACGTTGCGTAATCGATAATGTTTCTTTCGCTGAATACCCAAAAATACGGTTACAATCACGCTGTAGTTCCGTTAAGTCGTATAAACTTGGTGCGTATGTTTTCTTTTTTGTCTTTTGGATCGATTCGATATTTGCTAATTGATTGCCGATACGTTTATGAAGCTCATGTACCTTCTCTTCATTAAAGGTACGCGTATCATTCGTTTTGGCATCTTTCCAAACTAAATTTAATCCGTTCTCTGTTTTCGCCTTCAATCCATAGAACTTCTTTGGCTTAAACTCTTTGATTTCCTGCCCGCGTTTAGCAATTATAGCAAGTGTAGGTGTTTGCACACGTCCACATGATAATTGAGCATTGTGCTTCGTCGTTAAAGCACGAGTAGCGTTCATCCCAACTAACCAATCCGCTTCTGCACGAGCTTGGGCAGATGCATATAAATTCTCATATTCCTTACCATCTTTCAAATGACGAAAGCCTTGCTTAATAGCTTGGTCTGTTACAGATGAAATCCAAAGACGTTTTATGGGCTTCTTCACGCCAGCTTTTTCAATAATCCAGCGTGCTACTAACTCACCTTCACGGCCCGCATCCGTTGCAATAACGATGCTATCTACATCTTTACGAAGCAATTGTGTTTTAACCGCTTGATATTGCTTATTTGTTTTCTTAATAACTACTAACTTCGTATATTTAGGAAGCATAGGAAGATCTTCCATCTTCCATGCTTTATATTTCTCATCATACATTTCAGGGTCGGCAAGCGTCACAAGGTGACCAAGACCCCATGTTACAATATATTGTTTTCCTTCAAAGAATCCGTTTCCTTTTGTGTTGCAGCCTAATACTTTTGCGATATCTCTACCTACTGACGGCTTCTCCGCCAATACAACAGTTTTCTTCAATCCGTACATTCCCTTCTCTATTACCTAACTTCTATCAGTATCTCACAAATTGTTTATTTATAGAAGGAAGCATCCAATGTTTATCCCGTTCAAACTGGCGCTAAGACTCCCATTTCAAAACGAAAGAAAAAGCGAAGACGTATAAGGGGGAGATTAAGCGCCAGTAAGAACCCGATTGGTTCAACTAATAAACGGTGGGAGATGGACGCCCCCCTCCCCACCACCAATTAAAGTTTCACTTGATCCGATTAGTGTTTCATGAATAAAAACACAACAAGCTAGTGTTTTTTCACATCCACACGTAATCAATACCTATCTATTTATTAGTGTTTTGGCATAACACTTGCACTTAAATTAAGCATTACTACTTAGCAAAGGAGATTGAATCTTAATGATTGAAAAAACTTTTACAGTTATAAGCGAAGTCGGTATTCATGCTCGACCAGCCACACTATTAGTACAAACAGCAAACAACTATGATGCAGATTTAAAGATTTCCTACAATGGGAAAGAAGCTAATTTAAAATCCATTATGGGAATTATGGCACTCGCCATCCCAAATGGAGCTAGTATTCGTATCCTTGCAGATGGACAGGATGCCTCAGCAGCCATAACTTCATTGGAAGATGTCTTGCTGCAAAAGGGTTTTGCTAGCTAATCTCTCTGTTTGATCCCTCTCTCAAGGGGTTGTCCAAAAAGTCCAATTTACTACCATTGTTTGATTGATGGGAAAGTAATTTTTTAGATTTTTAAGAAGATACATGGGTTTCCTAGACCGAAAGCGCCAAATATAGATATTCTAACAAAACAGCCGAGTTTTTATATTTCACGTAACCTACTTCGGAGGACTAACAAAGCGTAAAAGGGCGTTCGAAAAGTGATTGAAAATCACTTTTCGGACAGCCTCTTTTTCTATGGCAAACAAATCATTAAATGGAAGTTTCACTAAATACTTTACATCGATTCTTATTCTCGAATACAATGAGGAGAATATGTGTAACGAATAATTCAGGAGTTGAAATTAGAAAATGAGCTTGTTAAACGTAGAAAAACTTACTCATAGTTTTGGCGATCGAATGTTATTTAAGGAAGTTTCTTTTCAATTAAATAATGAGCACGTTGGGCTTGTTGGTGCCAATGGTGTTGGTAAATCAACACTAATGAACATCATCACAGGTCAAACGATGTACGATAGCGGTAAAGTGCAATGGACACCAGGTGTAGAATATGGATACCTTGATCAGCATACAAATCTTATACCTGGCAAAACCATTCGAAATGTATTACAAGAAGCCTACCAAAGTCTTTTTGATGTCGAAGCTGAACTAAATGAAGTAACAGGAAAAATGGGAGAAGCGACTCCTGAAGAATTAGAGGTACTGCTTGAAAGAATGGCTGAACTTCAAGACCAACTGGATGCAGGCGGCTTCTATTCATTAGATTTACAAATCGAAGATGCGGCTCGCGGTTTAGGGTTAGATGCAATCGGTTTAGATCGCGACGTAGCAGCACTCAGTGGTGGTCAACGTACAAAAGTATTGCTGGCAAAGCTTTTACTAGAAAAGCCCCAAGTATTACTTTTAGATGAGCCTACCAACTATTTAGATGAAGAACATATCTCATGGTTATCAAAATACTTGAAAGAGTATCCAAGTGCTTTCATCCTGATCTCACATGATACTGAGTTCATGAATGAATCAACGGATATCATTTTCAACCTAGAGTTCGCAAAACTCACACGCTATACAGCAACATATGAGAAATTTTTAGAGTTAGCTGATCTTCATAAGAACCAGCATATCAATGCGTATGAGAAGCAGAAAGAATTCATTAAGAAACAGGAAGATTTCATCGCGAAGAATAAAGCGCGTTACTCTACAACTGGACGTGCGAAGAGCCGTCAGAAACAACTTGATCGTATGGAACGTATTGATCGTCCAGAAACCGCAATCAAGCCTGAATTCGACTTCAAGGAAGCACGTGGAAGTAGCCGTTGGGTATTTGAAGGTGAAGACTTCGAAATCGGTTATGACTTCCCTCTACTTCCGAAAATGAGTATGACAATCGAGCGTGGAGATAAAATTGCTATCGTTGGTTGTAACGGTGTAGGTAAATCAACACTTCTTAAAACAATTCTAGGTGTTATTCCACCATTAAGCGGAAAAATTTCACGCGGTGATTTCTTACACCCTGCTTATTTCGAGCAAGAAGTTAAAGCAGCCAATGCAACACCTATCGATGAAATCTGGAATGCTTTCCCTAGCATGGACCAACATCAAGTCCGTGCAGCGCTAGCTCGTTGCGGATTGAAGAATGAACACATTTCTCGCCCAATGAATCAACTAAGTGGTGGAGAGCAAGCAAAGGTACGTCTATGTAAATTATTGATGGAAGAAAGCAACTGGATTTTATTCGATGAGCCGACAAACCATCTAGATGTAGCCGCTAAAGAAGAGCTAAAGAAAGCACTGAAAGCTTATAAAGGTACAGTCGTTCTTGTTTCCCATGAACCTGACTTCTACAAAGACTGGATCACAAAAGAGTGGAACGTTGAAGAATGGGCTAATCAAAAGAAATAACAGCCTTTCATCGTAATTTATGCGTTAAGGCAATTTCGACAAAGAAAAAATCCAAGTTCCT
>NZ_JBALMO010000085.1:0-8733 GCF_036963345.1 Bacillus sp. JJ722 | reverse complement strand
AGGAACTTGGATTTTTTCTACTATGTACGTTCTCCTTATTTCATTTCTGTTCGTTTTTTATTTAATATAGCCTTTTTAAATTAGACAGTTTCTTGTGTTTCACACGCTGTATCATTTAGTCTTTTCTTTTTTAATTTCTCCATTAAATAAATGGCATATTATTTTAAATACCACAAAAACAACAAAGTGAGGAAAATAGAAGGAAGACAGTCTGCTGTATTAAAAATTGTATGCTAAAATAAAATTATTAAACGTTTTGGAGGCATTTCAATGACGAAAATGATTGGTTATATTGGAACGTATACAAAAGGAGATAGTAAAGGTGTTTATTCATTTACACTTGATACGGAGAAAACGACTATTAGCGAAGCATCCTTAGTTGCGGAGCTTGGAGATCCTACTTATGTTGCTATAAGCACAGATAACCGAAACCTGTATGCGATTGATAAGCAAAGTAGTCGAAGTGGTTTAGCTTCTTTCACAATTAATGAAGAAACAGGAAAGCTTACCCCCCTTCATCATCAGCTTGCTGAAGGAATATCTGCTTGTCATGTTAGTGTTAATAAAGCGAACAGCGCTGTGTTTACAGCAAGTTACCACCAAGGTCTTGTACAAGCTTATCCAGTGATTGATGGCGCTTTACAACCTGTCTCTTCATTTAGTCAACATGAAGGCTCTGGCCCACATGAAAGACAAGAGAAACCTCATACCCACTATGCAGGTTTAACGCCAGATGAACAATACGTCGTGACAGTGGACTTGGGTACTGATGAAATTACTACATATGTGTATAATGAGCAAATGTTATCACAAATTCATACGCTATCTACTCGCCCAGGAAGCGGCCCAAGACATATAACTTTCCATCCGAATGGAAAGTATGCTTATGTAATGACGGAGCTTAGCAACGAGGTTATTACCTTAGCTTATAATGCTGCTGATGGAAGCTTCAAAGAAATCCAGTATATCTCTACATTACCAGAAGGATTTACAGAAAATGCACAAGGTAGTGCCATCCACATCAGTTCAGATGGTCGATTTGTCTATGCAGGTAACCGAGGACCGGATAATATTGCAATCTTTAGCGTAAATTCTTTAACTGGAGAATTAACACTTGTTGAACATACCTCAACTGAAGGTAATTGGCCACGTGATTTTGCCTTAGATCCGACTGAAAAATTCTTAGTAGCATCAAACCAAGAATCTAATAACTTAACTTTATTTGCAAGAGATGTAGCGACAGGTAAGTTAACATTACTTCAATCAAATGTTCACGTACCAAATCCAGTTTGTGTCAAGTTTTTAAATGTGTAATTAATAAGGAGACATGCGGAAGAGCTGTTCTTAATATTAGCTTTTGGTTTTGCAAAATCGTATACTCTTTTGTACAAAAAAGGGTGTCCTGGTTATAAATGTACCCTATAGAGAGCACTTTTTTTAAAGTGTCTACTCTATAGGGTACATTTTAGTTAAGGAACACCCTTTTTTATTCAAAAAAACCATTATCGTGCAGTTGCTACTAATGTAAATGTTTTTGGCAAACCGATATCATGTAATTTATGATTCGGTTCTTCTTCCAAAACTTCAATTTGAAGCCCAGAGGTAGCGACAGCCGTAATTAACTCACCCATTGTCCACTTTCTTTGTACTGTTTGCATTAGCTCTTCTTGTACACCCTCAGGCATATGCTTCGAAAAAGCTACAGTATTATAAGTAAGCGTTGGGTTAAAATAATCACCTGCCACCTTATGCTTCTTGCCTGTTGAAGTAATTAATTTTGTTGAGATTGGATGGAATTCATGCAGAACGAATTTCCCTCCAGGTACTAACAATTTGCTTACTAATTTCATTAATGGTTCAAGCGTTATGAAGTAATGAAGAACACCAAGTTCCATTAAAACATAATCGAATTGATGCTCTTCATTCACCGCAAATACATCACTTACAACATAATTAAGTGAAACATCAGCTGCATTCGCCACCTCATTTGCAAACATCGCATTTTCTTGAGAGAAATCTACGACTGTTACGTCCGCTCCTAATAAGGCTAACGCTGTCCCTTTCACACCGTTTGAACCAAGCAAATGAATGACTTTCTTACCTTTAAGATCATTCATATATTTGTAAAACGGATGCAATCTCCATTCAGGATTTTGCTTAATTTTTTCAGCTACCTTTGCAGGCTCCCCGTATCGTTCAATTAGCGCTTGATAATTATTTTGATTCCATGCTTGTTCATTATGCTTCGTATATGTTTGTTGTTTTTGTAATAAGAAAGCTACGATGTCTTCTTTATACTTTGAAAAATCATTTCCATAAATATAACTATATAATGACTTACACCAAATATTATTTACCGAAATACGATAAGGATCTGTTTTAATCGTAGTGTTAAATATACAACTTACATAAACATGTACTCCTTGAAATTGGACTTCAAATGTCTCACTCATAGGAGAATGATTTACAGGTGAACATGGGTAATCAACGAAAAGCTCCTGACATTTCGAGAATACATCCCACTGTGTAAGTACATCTATCTTTTTAAGAGGAATCGACATACCTTGTAGTACCAATGCTGATTCTTCAACAAATGTATATGGAATAGAATGATTCTCCAATAAAGAGCTTAATAATTGAATCGTTTTGATTTGTTCTTTCACACTGTAACCTCCACTATGCTGTAACATTAGTTGTCATTTGCTTAGCATACATTAAAATATCAACTGGCGTTTTTGCTTTATATGTCGGACTTTCTGAATGGATATGTTCTTCATTTTCATATCCCCAAGGAACCCATACAACAGGAATACCACAGCGATGACAAGCTTGAATATCTCTCACTTCATCACCAACATATAAAAGATCTTTCTTCCGTGCATTATATTTTTTGCAAAATTGATTAAGCATCTCATCTTTACCAAATAAATCACTTGATGTATAAATGTCTGTAATAAACTCTAAGCCTTGAGTAGCAAAGTAAGAGCGAATATTACTTTCTTCATTTGAAGAGATAACTGCAATACCAAAACCTTGCTCATGTAATTGAAGCAATACATCTTTTATGCCATCAAATAACTGAATCTGATTTAACGATTCCTTATACAATGAATAGAATTCATTTGCAATTAGCGAGAAATTCTCTGAAGCTGCATTCATCTTCATTTCATGAGAAAAATATTCCGGTTCAATTTGAGGAAATCCATGTTGATCTGCTAATCGATTAATCGTTTGAACAGCTACTTTTTGTGAATCAGCCAATGTACCATCAAAATCAAAAATTACGTATTGCTTCATACTGTCTACTTCCTTCCTCTTCACTCTAATAAAGCTGCATAGAAAAAAAACTATTCCACTAAAGAATGCTTAAATGCATATATAACAGCTTGTGTACGATCTTGCACTTGCAGTTTACTCAATATGTTTGAAACATGAACTTTCACTGTCTTTAAAGCAATATAAAGTTCATCTGCCATCTCTTGATTGCTCTTGCCTTCGGCCATTAGCAGAAGAATTTCCATTTCTCTATTCGTTAATTCTTCATGAAGTTGTGTCTGCTTCGGATTT
Source organism: Bacillus sp. JJ722 (assembly GCF_036963345.1). NCBI lineage: Bacteria > Bacillati > Bacillota > Bacilli > Caryophanales > Bacillaceae > Bacillus > Bacillus sp. JJ722. The sequence continues at coordinate 5,166 of NZ_JBALMO010000085.1, read as the reverse complement.
CTCATACGTTGCATCATTTTACCCGTAACTTCTGGTTCCAATACAGATTGTCCATGATATGTTGCTCGAACTGCATCGGCAATTTCGCTTGCTTTAGATGTTTTTAACATATAGCTTGTTGCACCTGCTTCAAGTGCTGGATATACCTTCTCATCATCTAGAAAGCTTGTTACGATAATGATTTTAGCTTCAGGCCACTGCTCAATAATATTTTTTGTTGCTTGGATACCATCCATCTCTTTCATGACTAGGTCCATCAGAATAATATCTGGTCGCAATTCTAGAGCCTTCTCGACTCCCTCTCCACCATCTCCAGCTTCTCCAACAACTTCAATATCATCTTGAGCCGATAAATAAGCCGAAACCCCTATTCTTACCATTTCATGATCGTCTACAAACAATACTTTAATCATCGTTTTCACCCTTCGCTATAACAGGAACTTTCACCTCTAAGCGTGTTCCTTTGTTCAAAACACTTACAATCTTCAATGTGCCACCAACTTCTAGTGCTCGTTCATGCATATTCTGTAAACCATAAGAACCTGCTTTCGAGTCTTCTACTTTAAATCCAACGCCATCATCAGATACAATCATTATAATTGTACTTTCTCTAGCTACTAAGTGCACTTCTAACGTCGTTGCCTGTGAATGACGAAGCGTGTTAGAAACCGACTCTTGAAGAATACGGAATAGCTGGTCTTCTACACCTTTATCAAGCTTAACTTCTTCGACCTTCCACGTGATTTTCATCGGTACTTTCTGTATTAATTCTACAAGTAATTCTTCCATTCCCTCTTTAAGTGACTTACCTTTCAAAGGAACAGGTCGTAAATGTAGTAACAGTGCACGCATTTCAAGCTGAGATTGATGAATCATTTCTTCTACTAACTGTAACTGTTTAGCCATCTTCTCGTCTTGTGATGGACTTTCATTAATGGCAGACATCAGCATAGATGCAGCAAATAATTGTTGAGATACGGAATCATGTAGTTCTCTTGCTAATCTATTTCTTTCTTGAGAAACAATTTCTTGTATACGCTTTTCTTGAATTTCGGCTCGTTCATTTGCTAATTTCTGCGAGATGGCAATCTGTTCTGTAACGTGATTTTGTAATTTAGCCATCTTATCATATACATCTTTTAAATCTTGTGGAGCCGTTTTTTCTTTCGAGATAATAGGCTTACCTAATTCCATTTGCGAAATGCTGCTACTAATTTCGGATAATCTCTTCTTCCAATAATAACCGTTAACCGCTCCTGAAAGTGAACCTATGAAAATGCTAACTGCTGGGACGTACGCTATAAAAGGAATATCCATAATTTCTTTATCCCAAAGTTCATTCATCTTAATAGGAAACACATACAAAAAGACGACTAAAAACAACGAAGAGAGGAGAAACGAATACAGCATTCCCAACAGGACTTGTCGTTGTAAAATACTCATATACGCTTCACCTCTAAATTTCCTACAAGTGTACTCGTTATAATTTTAACTTTTTGTTGTGATTCATCATATTGCGATGTGTAATATTGTATGCTTTCATTAAAAAGTCGCTGCTCTCTATTCTGCAATACTGTTACTGAGCCAAGAATAACTGAATGAGCTACTTTTACCTCAATTTCATAAGGTACATACACTTTAATATTACCAACAACGTTACGAATGCTAATAACAGCTTCACCCTTTGGTAAAACTGTATTACTCAAGTCAATGATCATATCACCCACACCGCTTTGAATATTAATATCTTCCCATTCATAAACTGAATCAGATGTTTTTTGTCCTCCTAGAACATTGTTTCTAAATAACAATGGCTTGCTATATAATATTTCGGGATTATAGACTTTGTGGTTTTCTTCAATATGCGGTGTATAAATGGCTGGATGTTTCTTTGACTGCATAAATCTATATGCTAAAACCCCTAATAAAGCTAATAAAAACAATTTAAAGGTAAACATATTAACGATTGTTACGGTCGCACTAATAGCACCAATCATGAGCGCTAATTTCCCAATCATTCGATGCCATTTCTTCATTCCGAAGTAAATAAAACACGCAGAAATAAGTAAAGAAAAGAGGAGTCCTCCGTCAAAAAATGTTACTTCAATTAACAGAAGTACTACGGCAAATATGATAATCCAACTTAATAAATCTGATTTTGTTTTAAATGCCACTAGAATCTCCTCCTTTCATGAATTTTATGTATAGTATACCCCTTGTATAGTTATTGTAGGGAAAAGGCGCAGCACAATAACTACGCCTTTTCTAGAATAACATGTTTAGGTTAAGAAATTAAATCACTTTCGTTATTTTTTGCTTGTTTTTCTAATTCTGCAATTCTAGCATCAATTGTGTTACGATAGTAATTCGTATTCACTTGATCCTCTAATCGAGTTAAATAGTTTTCCATTTCATCAAAACGTGCAGATGACTTATCCATCGCTTGATCAGTATCTAATACTTTATTGATACGATAATTAGCCCGAGCTACATTTTCACGTCCCATAATTTCTAAACGTTTTAAGTGCATATCCTTTAATTTATGCTTCATTTCAGCATATTTTCTTTCAAGTTCATCTAGTTGTTTACCAGCAGCTTCAGCAGCTTCTTTTAGACGATCTGCACGAGCTTCATATTGATTCTTTTCAGCAATAACGAAATCGTAAAGCTCTACTTCACCTGCTTGTGAAGCTACTTCTACTTGATGTGCACGTTTCTCAGCTAAACGCTGTGCTTCCATATACTCACGAGTAAACTCCTCTTTCAAGCGTGATTGACGCTCAAACAAACTGCGAACTTTTTCTGTTTCACGCTCACATTCTCTTAAGTATTGATTTAACATAGCAAGTGGATTTTTTTGTTCTTTATTATCTAAAAGCTCATGAATATCAGCTGTTACAGTATATTTAATGCGAGAAAATAAATTTTTCATAATTTTTCATACTCCTTCAAATTAGTTTCTATTTAAGTTTTCCCATTCTCTTTCAAAGTTCATGAAAGGATCATTGTCAAAGTCGTTGTTGTTTTTGTTTAGGTCAACTGGTTTCTTGCCATTCCAGTTTTTATAAATTAGGTACATTACATAAGCTGCTATTAAAGCCAACACAGATGGAATGTTTGAGATAGATGCTCCAAGGAAAATTAAACCGATAATTCCCCAGATAATCTTAGAACCCGTTGTTTTAGCTTTTAAAAACTCTTTCATAACTAGATAAGCAATACCTAAAGTAATTACTAATGCTAGTAATGGTCCTATATTTGCAAGGAACACTATAGCAGCGATACCTCCAACTAAAAGCAAACCAAATTTTTTCATTTTCCGCTCCTCCTTTCTTGTCTTTATCTTACCTAGATTTCGCATCTTTCATAATCGTCCTAAGCTATATTTTGTATTAAGACTTTGGACGTACAAACCCCTAAACCCATATCAGATAAAGTGAAACTTTAATCGGTGGGGGTTTTCGTCCATCCCCCACTGATGATTAGTTAAACCAATCGAATTTCTTACTGGTGCTTAATCTCCCACTTATACGTCTTCGCTTTTTCTTTCGTTTTGAAGTGGAAGTCTTAGCGCCAGTTTGAACGGGATAAATAAGTGAAAGTATAGATAGCAATTTTTTCAGTAGAATAAACCTTTAAAGCGAGAAAATCTATGAACGGAGAGGAATATGGAAGGCCTTAGGGCATAAGGGAGACTAGTAAACAAAAGAATAATAATTGTTAAGCTAGCTTTTTTCTGAATAACAAAAAGGGTCGATGAAATTCATCGACCCTTTCGTTTAATTCGTCCAATGTGACGTCCTGGGAGGGATTCGAACCCCCGACCGACGGCTTAGAAGGCCGTTGCTCTATCCAGCTGAGCTACCAGGACATATATGTAGTTTCTAACAATTAAAAAGGCTCCGCAGGTAGGATTCGAACCTACGACCGCTCGGTTAACAGCCGAGTGCTCTACCACTGAGCTACTGCGGAACAATGTATGGTGGGCCTAAGTGGACTCGAACCACCGACCTCACGCTTATCAGGCGTGCGCTCTAACCAGCTGAGCTATAGGCCCATATTAATTGGAGCGGGTGAAGAGAATCGAACTCTCATCATCAGCTTGGAAGGCTGAGGTTTTACCACTAAACTACACCCGCAAATATAAGTTGAAAGGCAGCAACCGGATTTGAACCGGTGATAAAGGTTTTGCAGACCTTGGCCTTACCACTTGGCTATGCTGCCATAATGACTGGGCTAGAAGGATTCGAACCTTCGCATGACGGAATCAAAATCCGTTGCCTTACCGCTTGGCTATAGCCCAATAATAAAATGTAAAATGGGGCGACTGATGGGAATCGAACCCACGAATGTCGGAACCACAATCCGATGCGTTAACCACTTCGCCACAATCGCCATATTTGGCAGGGGTAGTAGGAATTGAACCCACACCAAAGGTTTTGGAGACCTCTATTCTACCTTTAAACTATACCCCTAGAAAAAATGGTGGAGGGGGGCAGATTCGAACTGCCGAACCCTAAGGAGCGGATTTACAGTCCGCCGCGTTTAGCCACTTCGCTACCCCTCCATAGTTGCTTAAAACTAAGGGTAAATAATGGTGGCTCAGGACGGAATCGAACCGCCGACACAAGGATTTTCAGTCCTTTGCTCTACCGACTGAGCTACTGAGCCAAAATATATATTTTTTCCCGCTTATATAAACGGTGGAAAATCCTTCGTCCAGATTTCAGAAAGATTATTCAAGTTGCTGCTCAATCTGTACGCTGATGTACTTCCAATGAAGCTTATTCGAACGTGCTCTACCGACTGAGCTACTGAGCCATATAAATAAAAAATGGCGGTCCGGACGGGACTCGAACCCGCGACCTCCTGCGTGACAGGCAGGCATTCTAACCAGCTGAACTACCGGACCATATTTTATTTACTATTAAATTTTGTTACTAAAAAAATAATGGAGGAGGTAGAGGGATTCGAACCCCCGCGAGCCGTTAAGCCCCTGTCGGTTTTCAAGACCGATCCCTTCAGCCGGACTTGGGTATACCTCCGTCATATTATATTAAATGGTGGAGCCTAGCGGGATCGAACCGCTGACCTCCTGCGTGCAAGGCAGGCGCTCTCCCAGCTGAGCTAAGGCCCCATACTCTAATTAAAATGGTCGGGAAGACA
>NZ_JBALMO010000084.1:0-22643 GCF_036963345.1 Bacillus sp. JJ722 | reverse complement strand
CTTCGCTTTTACTTTCGTTTTGAAGTGAGAATCATAGAGCCAGTCAGAACAGGATGAATGTGATAGAGAATTATTTTACCGACCAGCACAAGTTCAGTGCTGGTTTTTTGTTAATATATTAATGAAAAAAGTGACTTCAAAAGTCATCATAGTAACGACTTTTAAAGTCACTTCCTTATTACTTCTATACTTTTGTAGTTCTTGAATATATAGAGTCGAAGATTATTATTCAAATGTTTTAATTAAGCACTGCTTCCTTATGTGGGAGAATATGTGTACCGCTCTTACCAGCAAGTGCATTAACTGCTTCATACAATGAACAGATAATGGCTTCGCTTCCGCTTTTAGCAAATTCTATAGCTGCTTCCATTTTAGGTCCCATACTACCATCAGAAAAATGGCCATCTGTCATATATGTGACCGCTTCTTCTAATTGAACATTTTCTAATTTTTGTTGATTTTCTTTACCGTAATTCAAGTAAACATTGTTAACGTCTGTTAAAATCATTAAAACATCAGCTTTTACTTGCTCAGCAAGACGCAGTGCAGAACGATCTTTATCAATAACTGCATCAACCCCAGTCAATTCACCGTTTTCATTTCGAATTACTGGTATACCTCCTCCACCGGAAGCAATTACAACTACATCATTTGCTAACAAATTTTTTATTGCTTCAACACCGTGAATAAGCTGTGGTTGTGGTGATGGTACAACCCTACGATATCCTCGACCAGCGTCTTCCTTCATCACCCATCCTTTTGCTTCTGCCAATTCTTTTGCTTCAGCTTCATTGAAGAATACACCAATTGGTTTTGATGGATTTTCAAACGCTGCATCTTGTTGATCTACTTCTGTCTGTGTAAGTAATGTAGCAACTTGGTGAGATAAACCTTCTCGATTAAGTGCATTTTTCAATGACTGTTCCATCATATATCCAATTAACCCTTGGCTTTCAGCACTACATGCATCTACCGGAGATGGAGGAACCACATTTTTTGCTTCTTCGTTTTGGCGCAAAATATTCCCAACTTGAGGTCCATTCCCATGTGTAATAATTACTTCATATCCTGCTTTGATGATTTATAAAATGGACGTTATTCGACTTCGGAGCAATTAGCTGAAAATGCACGAGTACTTGGATTATCCGTGGAAAAAACATATCGAGTAATTACTTGGCGTCTCTTTAAAATGAGTAGCGAATATATGGAGCAAAAGGAAATGCGTCTAGCCTGGAATGTGGCCCAGCAAGTTCAAAAATATAATTTAGATTTAAATTACAAAATTCGTACTAACTCTATCGTCTTTATAGCTGAAACTACTCTCAATGATGAACAAACTAAACAGAAATTTGAGCAGGTATTTTCTTCCGCTTTTAACGCCTTTAAAGACAAACAGATTAAACTTCAAGTTGGTATAAGTGACCCTGTTACATTGGACACATTAAATAAGGAGTATAATAAATCATTAAAAATTATTGATCATGGTACCCTTTTTGGCGAAGAACATTTCGTATACTGCTATAAGGATATAGGTATCTATCAACTTTTAGCCATGGCACAATCAAAGGAGCAACTTTTGGAACTCATTCCTCATAAACTAAAAAAAATACAAAAACCAGAATTACTAGAAACACTTAAGACTTATCTTTATCATAATCAAAAGTTGAAAGAGACAGCAGATGCCCTGTTTGTCCATTACAAAACCGTAAGTTATCGTCTTGATAAAATAAAAAAAATATCTAATATACGGTTTGATAACCCTGAAGAAATATTACAAATTAATATTGGTTTACGCATTTTACAAATAATAGACAAAAGAAATTTATCCATAAGCGATAATAATACTTCTCATTTTTAACATGTACAGCAATAGTTTTATCAAAAAAAATCTATTACGGTAGGGGTATCATATATAAAGGAGATTTATTATGTCCCATATACACTGTTTTAGTAAAAAAGATGGAGTGGAATTAACAGCACGTGTGTATCCAAGAGCTTCCGATAAACCTACAATTTTATATTTTCATGGAGGTGGATTACTTTATGGTGATAAGGATGATTTACCAGAGGAATATATTAAGAAATTTATGAGTGCAGGCTATTCTTTTATAACATTTGACTATCGCTTGGCGCCGGAAGTAGCTCTGTCAGATATATATACAGATATACAAGATGCCGTACAATGGTTTTTCAAACATTATAAGGGAATAGGTCTCTCTCATAACCGATTTTTATACTTCGGACGATCAGCTGGCGCTTACTTAACCTTTTTAGCTGCAAAGGATGCTAGTTTGCCAAGACCGGAAAAAATGATTTCTTTTTACGGTTATTCACGGTTGGATATAAAAGAATTTCATTCCAAGAGTTATCAGCATGTTGCCAGTATTCCAAAGATATTGGTTGATCGTATCATTGAAACTAAGCCATTAGTAAGCGGCCCAATTGAAAAACGTTTCGCTTTATACATTTATGCTCGTCAAACGGGTAGTTGGATTAAAGAATTACTTCACAATCAAGAAATTGCTGATTATCAACTTGAGTTATCAGATTTACAAGCACTTCCACCTGTTTTTATCGCTCAATCCAGAAGAGATCAAGATGTACCTTTCTATGTAGGGGAAATGTTACATGAACACATACCAAAAAATCAATTCTTTATTGTAGAAAATGGCGAACACGATTTTGATCGTAATCCGGATGATAAATCTTCCAAAGAAGCCTATCAAAACGCAATCGCATTTTGTGAGAAAGAGTAAATAATAATAGCTTCAAACTTTATACGCTAGTTCCTTCTTTTTAAATGGTAGCGTTTCTATTGCATGTGCAAAGCCTAAGAAATGAAAAATTCTTAGGCTTTGTATTTCTTTATAGTCAAACTAAGCTAGTCTCATTCTCTTTATCAAACCAATGAATATTACCTTCAGAAAAAGATAAATAAATGTGCATACCTATTTGATATGTATCATCTGTCTGAGTTTTAACAACGATTTTTTTATTAGCTACCTTTGTATGGACAAGCATTTCTGAGCCGATTGTTTCAATTAGATCAATCGTTACGGGGAATGATGTTTTTTCTTTTTGGATTGTGACATGCTCTGGTCTAATACCTAGAATTACAGGTCGGTGGTTGTTTCTTTCCATTTTCTCTCGATCATGTTCCGATAGTTGATAAACGGCTTTACCAGCTCCAATGATATATTGTTGATGGGCCAACTCACCTGAAATGAAATTCATACCAGGGGAACCGATGAAGCTTGCAACAAAGAGGTTCACTGGATTTCGATATACCAGCTTCTTCTACTCTTTTATTTATTTCTGCTTTGGGCGTTTTTCTTACCTTTAATCCAAATGCCATATTTTCAAATACAGACATATGCGGATACAAAGCATAATTTTGAAATACCATTGAAATATCTCGGTTTTTTGATTCTACTTCATTCACTCTGGTACCATTAATAAACAAATCGCCTTCCGATATATCCTCTAAACCTGCAATCATTCGCAGTGTTGTGGACTTACCACAACCTGAAGGTCCAACTAAAACAATAAATTCTTTTTCACCAATACACAGATTGAAATTCTCAACAGAATATCGTTCACTGTTATCGTATTTTTTTCCGATTTGCTTTAACTCAATTGTTGACATTCCCTCTCCTCCGAATCCATCATCTGCGAGAAATCCCGAACCATCATTCTCGAACGATTAGCTCTCTCCACTGTATTGGTTTCAAATACTAGGTGTAATTGTCTACCTTTTACGATTTCGAAAATCTGCTGAAATGGTATCGTACCTTCCCCGATTTGCAGATGCTCATCATGCTGCCCATGATTATCATTGATATGAAGTCCAAAAAGATAAGGGAGAGCTTTTCGACATTCTTCCAGAATATTAGTCGAATGATTCATATAGCTGTGACCTGTATCAAACATGATTTTTGCCCGCTTTTGATCTAACTGTTCCACAATTGCAATCAGTTCGCTTACTGACGTACCAATGGCACCCTTTGCATTAGGTACATTCTCAAATACAATAGTTGTAGCTTCCGGTAGTTGCGCAAGCAGCTTTTGTCCAAATTGTGTTGCATTCTTAATTCCTTCTTCTATTGAATCATTCTTTCCCGGGTGCAATAGAACATAATCAAACGGAATAATATCTAGCATCCTTCTACATTCTAACCATATTCGCTCGGTTTCTTCATCAGGTAAAGCAGGATTAAAATTCATAACAGGCATATGGAAGCCTAATGTAACATCATTTTCATTTAGCATATTCCTTAATCCCATAATCTGCTTTGCACTCATTTGCATGAATGGACGACCGTGCTCTTTCCCTTCCCCCATTATTTCGATTGCCTTCCATCCCTGATTCACGAGTGATTCCGTAGCTACTAATACATGTTGATTATATAATGTGTAAGTAGAAATCGAGTTTCGCAACTTTGCTTCCTCCTTGATTTTCCAAAGTGAAAATGTATCTTATTTAATCCCTGAATGCATAAAGCTTGAGATAAACTGCTTCTGAAAGATAAAAAATGCAAGCAAAAGCGGTAGAGCTACAAACAATGTAGCAGCTGCCACAACTCCCCATTGCGCACTTGATTCCGAAGCCTTCGCAAACATCGATAAACCAACTGTTAACGGACGATTCTCTACAGAATCCGTGACAATAAGCGGCCATAAGAAATTGCTCCACTGATGGCTTACAGAAATTAACCCAAAAGCAATATACGTTGGTTTGGCTAATGGGATATAAACATGCCATAAAATACTCAGTCGATTACATCCTTCCATCTTAGCCGCTTCTTCAAGCTCATACGGAATACCTTTAAAGGTTTGTCTCATTAGAAAGATCCCGAATGAAGTGACAAAGTACGGAACCATAATCGCCCATTTCGAATCATAAAGCCCGAGTTGTGTAATCGTTTCTGTATTAGGAAAAATCAACACTTCAATAGGAATCATGATTTGGATTAAGAAAAGCATAAAAATAATGCTCTGACCGAAAAATCTCAATCTCGCAAAAGCATAGGCAGCTAACGTCATTGTTACGATTTGAACGAGTAATATCCCTATTACCACAATAAATGTCGTCAAATAATACTGACCAAATGGCGCGGTGTTCCATGCATTGATGAAATTATCAAATGTGAAAGAATAGCTTTCTACATTCGTATTTTTAAACGCCATATAGAAAATCCAAAAGAGTGGTAGCGCCCAAAGAAGCGCTAACACATGTGTTGAAATTGTAGTAAGCCGTTTCAATCCAAGACCACCTTAACTATAATGAATTTTGCGCTCAACACTGAAGAATTGTACAGCTGCTATAATAGTCATTAGTAGGAGTACAACAACTGTTACTGTTGAAGCCATGCCATAATCCATAAAACGGAAAGCACTTTCGTATATGTAATATAGTAAAAGATTCGTTGCATTATCTGGTCCGCCTTGCGTCATTACAACCAATTGATCGACGGTTTTAAAAGCGTTCGTTGTTGCGATAATAAACGAAAATAGCGTCGTTGGCATAAGAAGCGGAAAGGTAATCCGTCTGAACTGATACCACTTTGATGCCCCATCCATATAAGACGCTTCATATAAATCTTGTGGGATATTCTGAAGAGCAGCTAGATAAAAAATCATGAAAAAGCCTGCTTCTTTCCATACGACCATTACAATAATAGATAGCAACGCTGTTTCAGATGATCCAAGTAGATTTAATTCCCCTGCTCCAAATAAGCCGAGAAGTGAATTGATCAAACCATACTCTGGCGTATAAAAGAATAACCAAATAAACGCTACAGCCACCATAGGAATTACCGTCGGATAGAAGAAAAACATTCTTGCAAAACTGCTACCTTTAAAGGACCGATTCACAAGTATAGCCATCCCAAGCCCCAGCATTAAACTTGTCGGTACAGTTCCTACCGCAAACCAAATATTATTTATAAACGCCTTCCGAAATGTCTCATCTTCCAACATCAATTTAAAATTGTCCAAACCTACATAAAGAGGATCTGTTGTTAATAAATCCACTTGAAACATACTTAAATAAATGGTTTTTATGATAGGATACAATGTGAAAATGACAAGGAATATGAGTGACGGAAGGAGAAAAAGCCAAGCAGTGATGTTTTCTTTCAACCGTGCGCTTTTTCTCATTTCCTCACCTCTTCATCTGAACTATTGATATCTTTTTAAAATTTGTTCTGCTTTCTCCTGAGCATTGTCCAATTCTTCATTAACATCTGCTCCATTGATGGCAGCTTGAATAGCATCCGTCAAAATTTTATTAATTTTACCTTGTTCATAAACTGCGAACTCTTTCTGCGCATGTTCTAATTGTTCCATTGCCGTTAAAGCTGGTGGGAATGATTCCGTATATGCCTTAAGAGCCTCTGTTTCATAGCCTGATTGACGTGTTGCAATATAACCTGTGTCGATACTCCACTGTGCCGCACGTTCAGGTGTGCAAATCCATTTAATGAACTCCATAGCAGCTAACTGTCTCTCCTCTGTTGTGTCCTTGAAGATGTAGAAGTTTCCGCCACCAGTTGGTGTTGCAATTCGTTCATTCGCTGGTAAATAGGCTACTCCAAAGTCGAACTTCGCATTATTTTTCACGTTCGTTAAGTTACCTGTTGTTGTTAACATCATCGCTGTTTTCCCTTGGATAAAATCTGTCGGAACAGTATTCCAATCTAAGATTCCGCTTGGCATGATTTTGTGCTTATTCGTTAAATCCGTCCAATATTGCAATGCTTCCTTAGCAGCCGGTGTATTGAAGTTCACTTTTTTACCATCATCACTCATAAGGTTTTCTTTACCGCTTTGAAGCATCAACGCTTGATAAATCCAGTTCACACTAATATTCGCTGGTAATTCAATGCCCCATTGACCAGGTTTCGTTAACTTCTTACCGTATTCTACTACTTCATCCCAAGTAGTAGGTGGTGCTTCTGGATCAAGTCCTGCTGCTTTAAACAAATCTTTATTGTAATAAAGTAATACCGTACTACGTTGGAAAGGAATAGAATATGTTTTTCCTTCATCCATCGAATTCAGCATGAAAGCAGGGAAGAAGTCATCCACCATCGCTTCTAGTTCTTTGTCTTTAGCAATCATCTCATCCAAAGGCTGCACCGCATTTTTGATTTGATATAAATCATTCGACATAAGTACCGCTAAATCAGGTGTCTTCTTATTCTTTACAGCTGTTTGAACCTTTGTCATCGTCTCTTCATAATTCCCGCTATATACTGGCTTAACAGTGACCTTCTTACCGTTAACCTCCGTTCCTAATGCATTAAATTCTTCGGCAAGCTTATCAATTACCTCCGTAATGGAACCGCCAACGTTGACCGGATAATACCAAGTCAGTTCAATTGAGTCGCCCGATTCTTTTGCGGCAGTGTTTTTCGAACTTGTATTACTACATCCAAGTAATGATCCCATTACAACAAGACAAACAAGAAATATAGCTGTTAGCTTCTTCATAAACTAGTAACCTCTTTCTTTATTATTGAAATTGTTATCATTTTCACAAATAATGTTTTTCTAAAAGAATATCCTTCAGAGATTCATAAACAAATGTCGGCTTTGCTTTCACATCTTCAGAATGCCGCGCTCCGTTTGTTAACCAAATGGTATCAATATGAAGGGCGTTTCCGATTGCAATATCAGTTAATAAACTATCACCTATGATTACACTCTTACCTGTCGACGATTGCATCTTCTTGCGCAATACCTGCTGCATCCATATGGACGGCTTTCCTACAGAGATTGGTTCTTCTTTCAACGCACCTGATTGTTGGTAGATCGTTAAAAAAGCTCCTGTATCTAACATTCTCTCTCCATTAAATGGACAAGAAAAGTCTTCATTTAACACGACTAACTTTGCTCCTCGTTGGATTAATGAGAAAACTTTTTGCAACATGCGATAGTTACTCGTAAAGGATAAGCCTAAAACTATGTAGATATTCTTCCTCTCTTGGTGCACTCGATTAATGATAGGAATATTCCACTGCTCAAGTTGCTCTTTAATCATGACTGAACATGCTGGATAAACCGAAAATGGTTTCTGAACAGATTGAAAGAAGCATTGTAGTGCATCAATCGGTGTAATAAGCTCATTTAACTCTATAGGTAGCCCAATTTTATTTAAATATTTACAATGTGCTTCCTTCGATCGAATAGGATGATTCGTGACAAAATACATTTGTTTGTTTTCTCTTCGCATTAACTTCATCCAATCAGATACAGAAGGCAACACCTGCTTACCATCAATTAACGTCCCATCAATATCCCAAAATAATAAACTATAATCTAAAAGCATCGCATCCTCCTCATCGTTATTCCTACAATAATAGAATAAAGTACCAAAGTTATAGAAGATTAAAGCCACTATTAATTTAATGAAAATAAGTTTCATATTTTGTAAATTTTGTAAGTTTTGTAAATTTATATCACAGAACAAATTATCAATTCCTGTCCGAAGAACTTTTATGCTTTAAGAGAGCAAAGCGGAAATGAGAATCCTAAAGTACGATATACCAGACAATACTATTAGCTCTATAAAACTAAACATCATAATAATGTGATAACGATACACGCCTCTTTCAATACTCATGCATATTTTGATAGTAAGGTTTCTGTTCATTATTTATCGGGAGGTGGATGCATGAATACACATCAAACCGTTATAACAATTCTAGGAAGTTCCGGAGGTGCTGCGAAGTCCATTCTTGCGATTTTAAATAAATCTATTGACGATCAAACAGACTCTATTCATCATAAAATAGTAAACTCTACCATTTACTTAATTGATTCCAATCAGAAAGATCCCTCATACTTTAAGCACCTCTTCCCTCGTATATATAAGCAGCTCGTACTCCATCAATTCAACATAAATGATACGAAAGAGCTTCTTACTCATCTCATAAATACAAAAACGCATATTGTTGTAGATGTTTCTTGGGCTGATACAGTAGAAATGCTACGATGTTGCAATCAACTTGGAATCAAATATGTTAATTCCGCACTAGAGAATACGATGATTGATGAAAATGAGGAGTTATATGAAGGATTTCCTTTAATTGAAAGAATAAGATTCTTCGAAAAATATAAAGATCAATTCACAAATACAGTTGCAATTGTTGGTTCTGGAATGAATCCAGGTGTTGTGCAATGGATGGCTATAGAACTTCTTAATCAAGAAACCCAACTGCCACTTGGATGTTATATCGTTGAACATGATAGTACTTTTTATAAAGATAAGAAGCTTGCAAAGAAAAATACCATCTACACCTCTTGGTCGCCGGAATGTTTCCTTGATGAGGCAATTGCTAGCCATCCCATGTTTATGAAGAATCATACCCCGCTTTTTTTGTATGAACATGTATATAGCTTAGATTTTGCAATTACTTTAGGCGACAAGCAATTTAATGGTGCTTTAATGCCTCATGAAGAAGTATATTCTTTATGTAAAATGTATGACATGGAAGGCGGCTTCATATATAAAATAAATGATCATACCATTGAACTGATCCGCGCTAATTTAGATAACGTAGATATTTTATGGGATTATGAAATGAAAGTGCTTGATCCTTTAGAAGCCTCATTAGAAGGTGAAGATTTAGTCGGCGTACTCCTTGTATATGAAGACCATGAGCGCTATATGTATAATGTCCTCCGAAATGATTATATTTTCAATCAGTACAAAACAAATGCTACTTACTTTCAAGTGGCTTGCGGAATTTATGCTTCACTTTCAACGTTATTACTAGATACGATTCCTAATGGCGTCTATTATGTTGATGAATTACTAGTAAAAACGAATAATCAATTTGGAAATTATTTGACCCATTACATGACTGATTTTGTCGTAGGAGAAAACAAAACAACAGATGGATTACTACTTAATAGAATGAGTAAGAGATAGATTGAGAAAATAGACAATCTATCTTTATATATATACTAATTATGCAGCCTCAATTAATTCATTCATCAGATTTCATTACGTGCACGGATAATATAAAGAAAGGATGGGCTATCACAACCTCATCCTTTCTTTGCATTCCACTTATATCCCACTCCCCAGACGGTCGAAAGATATTCATCTATAGGAAAATCTGCTTGTCTAAGCTTATCGCGAATATTCCTTACATGAGAATCGATCGTTCGATCTTCTGTAAAAGCTTCATAGCCCCAAACTACTTCTAATAAATGCGAACGTGAAAATACTTTGTTTGGATTTTTCACTAACAAAACAAATAATGAAAACTCTTTTGGTGTAAGCTGGATAGCTTTATCTTCATATGACAATTCATGAGCATCTTCATCCAATAGTAGACCTTTAAATAAAATACGATTGCCTTCATTATTTTTTGTTCGTCTACTCACCGCTTTCATTCTAGCTAATAACTCGCTTTCATCAAACGGCTTTGTTACATAATCGTCTGCTCCTATTTCCAACCCTTTCACTATATCTGTTTTCTCGTTCCTAGCTGTAACCATAATAATGGGTACATTCGAAAATTTTCTTATTTCTTTACATGTACTCCAACCATCTAATTCTGGCATCATCACATCTAACAAAACAATATCAACATGATTTTCTTTCACATAAGAAATCGCATTTATTCCAGAAGTCTTCTTCACACAAGAATAGTAAGGAGATAAATAGATCGTTAATAAATCAAGCATTCTCGGTTCATCATCAACAAGTAAAAGTGTTTTCATTACTTCTTCTCCCTCATTAGTAATCGTAAATATTGTATCTTTTCCTAAACAACTCGACACGGTAATTCTACCTTCTTGAGCTTTAATGAACTACTATACAATGGACAATCCTAAATAAAGCAGTTCCACCAGAATCTCGAGTTCTTGATCTTTCAACCTGGTACATATTTCTATCATTATCATACAAAGTAAATATGAATATTTCATGCAGATAGTTATGTACTATACAAACAAAAGATTTCATTTCTTCTTATTATAAAAATACAATAAGCAAAATTACTTTTAGAAATTTATAGAAGAAAAACAGCTATATTTTCATTTAAAAATGTATGATGTTTGCTTTCTTGTTTTACCGACGGGTAAGATAAGATTACAAATGATTTTTTTAGAATCATTCTTTCTATAGGGAGTGAACTTTTATGAAAATAAATTCAATTGAACCAACACCAAGTCCAAATACAATGAAAATTAATTTAACGGAAGAGCTGCCAGCAGGTCAAAGCAATAACTATAAAAGAGACCAAGCTGAACAAGCTCCTCCCCTTATTCAAGATCTTCTAAACATTGAAGGTATTAAAGGCGTTTACCATGTTGCCGATTTCCTTGCACTGGAAAGGAATGCGAAATATGATTGGAAGGATCTTCTCGTAAAAGTCCGTCAAGTCTTTGGTGAAGATACATCCTCGCAACAACAAGGAAATACGATTCTTGATCATTTCGGTGAGGTTTCCGTACTTGTTCAACAATTCAAAGGCATTCCAATGCAGGTAAAGTTAAACGATGGTACTACTGAGAAGCGCTTCGGTCTACCAAAACAGTTTCTTAATGCTATTGCAGATTCACAAAAACCTGATGATAATGTTGTCATTTCACGTAAGTGGGTTGATTATGGTGTACGCTATGGTGAATTAGAAACAATAGGAGCTGAAGTAAGTGAAGAAATTATCGCTGCTTATCCTCAAGAACGTTTAAACTATCTTGTTCAAGAAGCTCAATCATACACAAAAATCAAACAAAGTCATGCTAAGCGAGAAAAAATTAAGTTAACAAAAGAAATGTTGGCAAATGAAAATTGGGAAAAACGTTACCAAGCACTCGAACAAATGGAAGATCCAACAATTGATGATATTCCGTTGTTAATGTTAGCTCTTGAAGACCCTAAAGTTTCCATTCGAAGATTAGCAGTCGTATACTTAGGTATGATTGAAGATAGGCATGTATTAGACGGACTTTATAAAGCATTAAAAGATACAAACCCTTCAGTTAGAAGAACTGCCGGTGACTGTCTATCTGATTTAGGGTTTGCTGAAGCTATGGGCAACATGGCTGAAGCCCTTCATGACAAAAGTAAGATTGTTCGATGGCGTGCTGCTATGTTTCTATATGAACTAGGTGATGAAAGTGTTTTAGCAGCTTTAAAAACAGCAGAAAATGATCCAGAATTTGAAGTTGCTATGCAAGTTAAAATGGCGATTGACCGTATTGAAAACGGTGAAGAGGCAAAGGGTTCTGTATGGAAACAGATGACAGAAGCTAGAAATAACACAGACCTATAAATACCTATTATGAAAAAAACTAAAACCAGCGTATTGCCGGTTTTAGTTTTTTTTCCTTTGCTCAATTCAAGCAATTCCTCTATTTTGCACATCAAATCCTCACACAAAAAAACCGGATGATTCCGGGGGATTATACTTATTAAATCATTCGGCGCAGCTTGCTCCATTAATGTAATAAGCGTTCTCTTCGTAAGTAAGAAATGCCACTTCAATCTCTTCTAAGCCTAAAGACATTACTTGCTTAGTAATAGCTTGTGCAAACCGATCACGTATTTCTTGACCACGTTCAAACCATTTAACTTCAATAAATGGATACATCGCGATTTCATTTCCATTAAATATATATGTTGCTTGTGGAATCTCCAGAGTAAAATTATCTGTTCCACAAGAGCAAATTTCTGCAAGCTCTTCTACTAATGGTTGGCTAATTTGCTTTACTTGGTCTACAGATATTCCTCGAATTATAATTTGAGGCATGTAATTCCCTCCTATTGTTTCAATATTAGCTTTTCTATAGCGGTAAAATCTAACTGATATTCTAACATATAAAACGGAAAATCAGGCTACTATTCCGATAATTTGTCCTTTATTCAACTATTTCATCCTTAACATTTGAAGAAAGAGAACCATGGTAAAAAGAGATAAGGGCTTTCGTCCATCCCCCACCGATTATTAGTNNTCTTACTGGCGCTTAATCTCCCACTTAAATAAACGTCTCTTCGCTTTAACTTTCGTTTTGAAGTGGGAGTCTTAGCGCCAGTTAGAACGGGATAAAAGAGCTTCCTAAATGTTTAATTCTAATTTAGCAGCAAAATTTTTTAGAATAAAAAGAATATTAAGTACACTTAACTCTTAAAAGGAGCGAAAAATCCTGTTATTGGACTAGCTTTTTGCTTTTTTTCGAAAATTATCCATACTAACGTAACACCTGCCGTAAACATAACCATTAAGAATCCATACATTGGTGTATGTGCTAATGATTGATGACGTACAACTAATCCGCCCAGGTAGGAACCCAGGAAGATTCCGATGTTAAATGCAGATATATTTAATGCTGAAGCCATCGTAATAGCAGATGGTACATACTTTTCTGATAGCTGAACAGCATATAGCTGCAAGCCGGGTACATTCATAAACATGAATAGTCCCATAATAAAGACCATTATTAAACCAACAATATGTGATTCTAATGAGAAGTTAATGCCCAGTAGTGCTAGTGCAAGACCAATAAAGATAAAGAAAATAGCACGTAATGGGTTATTATTCGCAAAGCGTCCACCTAATGTGTTACCTATCGCCACGCAAATACCGTATACAACTAAAATAACAACGATAACGTGAGGTGAGTATCCCATGTATTGTTCTAGAATTGGTGATACATATGTGTATACGACAAATACACCACCATAACCGATTGCTGTAATGAAAAGAATTAATAGCATACGAAAGTTGCCTAATACTTTACCGATATCACGCATCGAAATCGGACTGCTTTTTGATAGATTACTAGGTACAAGTAATGCATTACTAATCAAACCAATTACACCGATTACTACGATGAAAATGAATGACATACGCCAGTCTGTTACTTGACCGATGAAAGTCCCTAATGGTACACCTGTCACAGTTGCCATTGTTAACCCTGTAAACATTAACGCAATCGCGCTTGCACGTTTATTTGGTGCTACGACATCGGCCGCAATGACAGAGGCAATCGACATAAATACACCATGTGCTAGAGCTGAAATAATACGACCTATTAGTAGTATTGAGAACATGGGTGCTAAAGCAGCCAATAAGTTACCAACGATAAAGAGTACCATTACGAGCAATAGAACATTCTTCCGATTAAGTCGGGACGTTAAAACGGTTAATAGCGGTGCACCAATCGTTACACCTAATGCATAAATTGATACTGTTAAACCTGAAGTACTTAATGGTATTCCGAAGTCATTTGTAATCAATGAGAGTAGACCCACACTTATAAATTCTGTTGATCCGATACCAAATGCACTTATCGCTAGAGCAAGGAGTGTTAGTTTAGCATTCGGAGCTTTTGATTCTGTCATAATCTTGATTACTCCTTTGATTTTTATCATCGTGTGTAGTATTATTCATACGTACTAGAAATCATGTAGGGTACTTTTAGTTACTTTTGAATAATACAGGGGGCTAACAATGAAAAAAGTTTATAATATTGGTGTTGAAGCCACACTTGAAGTAGTTGGAGGTAAATGGAAACCTATCATTCTATGTCACCTCATTCACCATGGCAAAATACGTACAAATGAATTTCGTCGATTAATTCCAGGTATTTCACAAAAAATGTTGACGAATCAATTGCGTGAATTAGAACAATCTGGATTAATCAATCGTAAAGTTTTCAATCAAGTACCGCCAAAAGTTGAATATTCATTAACACCATATGGACAAGAGATGGAGCCCGTGCTTAACTTACTTTGCACGTGGGGTGAAAATCACATAGAAATATTAATCGAAAATGGTGAAGATGTTCTGCTAATGCAGCGCGATGAAGATATTGCTGTTAAGCAAACATCTTAATATATAATAAAGAGAAGCCTTAAGGACAATCGTTCCTTAAGGCTTCTCGTCTCTTCAACGTTGCACTAAGCGATCATTCACGACAGTTTCTTACATTACAAAGTCAAATTCTTCTGGGTCTGGACCAACACGTTTGTCTAAGTTCATTGCATTGATTATTGCTACTTCTTCGTCGGTTAGACTGAAATCAAAGATATCTGCGTTTTGAACCATACGTTCTTTACGTACTGATTTTGGAATTGTTATGACACCATTTTGGATATCCCATCGTAAAATAATTTGTGCGTTTGATTTCCCATATTTTTCTCCAATTTTTGCAATTGTTTCATCTTCAAGAAGTCCACCTTGCATTAATGGAGCCCAAGCTTCTAATTGAATATTGTGCTCTATACAGAATGAACGTAACTCTAATTGTTGTAAGCGAGGATGGAATTCCACTTGGTTAATAACTGGTGTTACGCGAGCTGTTTTTAATAAGTCTTGTAAGTGTGTTACATTGAAGTTACATACGCCGATTGCTTTGATTTTCCCCTCTTCGTATAGATCTTCCAGCGCTTTCCAAGATTCTGCATATTTATCCTTACCTGGCCAGTGAATTAGGTAAAGATCTAAATAATCTAAGCCTAATTTTTGTAAGCTTTCTTCATAAGCTGTAATTGTTTCATCATAGCTTAAGCCAGTGTTCCATACTTTCGAAGTGATGAATAAATCTTCTCGCTTTAAACCAATAGATTTGAGTGCTTGTTTAACACCTTCACCAACGCCTGCTTCGTTACCATAAATAGCTGCTGTATCAATGCTACGGTAACCAACTTCAATCGCATTTTTCACGATTTCTGCTGTTTCATCGTTTTCTACTTGAAATACACCAAGGCCAAATCCTGGCATTTCTATACTATTGTTTAATTTAACCTTAGCTTGTAAACTGTTAATCATTTTTCATTTCTCCTTTCGTTTCTTTTTTAGTATGCTCCCATGCATGTTTAAAAGAAAGTACGCACTTTTTGGTTTCATAGAAACCCCGAGGTTCCTATTGCGTCATATCAACAGTTTTGCGCTCGAAACTTTTTAACACAAGGTTGAGTAGGACGATAGAGACTTTAAAAGATGAACCAAAATAAGCAAGCTTTATTCGAAATTTTGTCAGATGTTTTCAATTTAGATACAATAAACAGAATAATATTGTATTTAATAAGTGGATAATGAGTTTGAGGTGAATGATCAAGTCTATGGAAATTCAAATTAGAAAACTTAAAAAAGTGATTATAAAGCATAAACAACTTTATTAGCTGAATTAGGCTACTCATCGAATTTAGAAGATGTAACTAACAGATTTGAAAACTTAAAATATCATACTGATTACGATTCATTAGTAGCAGTGAAAGATGACAAAATTATGGGATTTGCAGGAGTTTGTAAAGCATACTATTTCGAATTAACAGGCTCATATGCAAGAATTATGGCTTTTATAGTAAACTCGAAAAAACGAAAACAAGGTATTGGTTTAAAAAAGCGAGTAAAAACATGGTAGTTTTCACTCGCTTCTTCTATTTCGATTAATGGTTCTAGGTTAGATATTTAATCCAATAGAAACATATTTCACTTCTAAAAATTCTTCAATACCATAATGTCCGCCTTCTCTACCTAAACCACTTTCTTTATAACCACCAAATGGTGCTTGAGCTACAGACGGTAGTGCATCATTTACACCAACAATTCCATATTCAAGTTCTTCAGAAAGTTTGAAAGCTTGACTTAAGTTTTCCGTAAATACATAAGCCGCTAATCCAAAGTTAGAATTGTTTGCACGTTCAATTGCTTCTTCCGCTGTTTTGAAAGTAGCCACCGGCGCAAGCGGTCCAAAGATTTCATCTGTCATACAAGCCATATCTTCTGTGATATTAGAAAGAATAGTTGGTGCATGGAAATAACCATTCTCTGCTGAAGGTGCACTTCCGCTATAGACAACTTTTCCGCCTTTCGCAACAGCATCTTGAACAAATGACTCAACTTTATCTAAAGCCGCTTGATCAATTAAAGGTCCGATATCAATGCCTTCTTCAAGACCATTACCAACCTTTAATTTCTCTAATTCTTGCTTGAAGTATCCAATGAATTCTTCTGCTACACTTTCTTGCACATAAATACGGTTTGTACAAATACATGTTTGCCCAGCATTACGGAATTTTGATAATATCAATTCTGCTGCTGCTTTTTGTAAATTAGCATCAGCCATAACGATGAATGGAGCATTTCCACCAAGTTCTAACGATAACTTCTTCACCGTATCAGCAGCGCCTCGCATTAATGTTTTACCGACTTCTGTTGAACCTGTGAATGTAAGCTTCGTCACGCGAGAATCACTTAACCAAGCATCTCCAATTTCAGATGAACGTCCTGTTACTACATTGATTACACCTTTTGGAATACCCGCATCATGTGCTAGTTCAACGATTTTTAAAGCTGTAAGTGGCGTTTGCGTTGCTGGTTTAACGACAACTGTACATCCAGCAGCAAGAGCTGGCCCCACTTTACGTGTAATCATCGCAGCTGGGAAATTCCAAGGAGTAATGGCCGCTACAACTCCTACAGGTTCTTTCCTAACAATAATTCGCTTGTTCGGGCTAGACGCAGGAATTGTTTCACCATATACACGTTTTCCTTCTTCTGCATACCAAGAAATAAAACTATTTGCGTAGTTCATCTCACCAATCGCTTCTTTTAATGGCTTTCCTTGTTCCATCGTCATAATTTTCGCGATTTCTTCTTTATTTTCTTCAATAAGAGTGTGCCATTTCATTAACAGTTTAGAACGTTCTTCCGCTGTTGTTTTCGACCATGCCTTAAATGCTTCATGAGCAGCATCGACAGCAAGCTTGGCTTCTTTTGCTCCTCCTGTTGGAACTGCACCAACGATTTCATTTGTCGCTGGATTTGTTACTTCTGAAAAAACACTATAATCATTTCCGACCCATTCACCATTAATATACATTGGATAAATTTCATATTTTTCTTGAACTGAGCTCATTAAATTGTCACCTCTTTTTTTGATGCAAAAGCTGATTCGAAACATTCTGCTACAATGTCTAAACCTTCTTCAAGTTGTTCATCTGTAATAACAAGCGGTGTTAAAAATCGAATTACATTTCCGAAAATTCCTGCACTCAATAATAATACACCTTTTGAGTTGGCTTCTTTCACAATATTAGCTACTGCAGATTTATTTGGCGTTTTATCGTTTTTGCCTTGAACAATCTCAACTCCAACCATTGCTCCAAGTCCACGAATATCACCAATTTGTTCATACTTCTCAGCAAGTTCACTCATTCTCTCTTTAATGCGAACTCCAATAACCAATGCACGATCGTTAAGTTTTTCATCTTCAATAATATTTAATACTTCAAGTGCTGCTTTACATCCTAGAGGGCTACCTGCATACGTCCCTCCAATCTCACCAGGATTAGCAGATTGCATAATTTCTTTCTTACCAATTACACCACTGATTGGTACGCCAGCACCCATTGATTTAGAAATCGTTATTAAATCAGGTTGTACATCGAAATGCTCGATTGAGAAGTATTTCCCTGTACGAGCAAATCCAGTTTGAATTTCATCCGCTACAAATAAAATTCCATGCTCTTTACAAATTTCTCTTATGCGCTTCACGAATTTTTGGTCTGGAACGATGAATCCACCTTCACCTTGCACAGGCTCCATTACCACACATGCAACTGTCTCTGGAGCGACATCAGCAATTAAGAATTGCTCAAATTGCTCAATGATAAAATCACTGTGTTGTTCTTCAGTCATTCCTTCTGGACGGCGATATGGATATGGGAATGGTGCTTTATATACTTCTGAAGCAAATGGACCAAATTCAAATTTATATGGCTTTACTTTGCTAGTCATTGTCATCGTCATTAAAGTTCTACCGTGATAACCTCTAGTAAAGGAAATAACACCTTGACGCTTCGTATATTTCTTAGCAATTTTCACTGCATTTTCAACTGCTTCAGCTCCACTATTAAAGAACGCTACTTGTTTCTCTCCTTCAATTGGAGCAAGGGCTGCAATTTCTTCAGCTAATTCTATGTAAGAATCATACATCATTACATTAAAACCAGTATGAATAAACAGAGTGGCTTGATCTTGAATAGCTTTTACAACACGTGGATGTGAATGACCAACGTTAATTGTCCCAATAGCCCCAGCGAAATCAATAAAAACATTGCCATCTAAATCTTCCACAATAGCTCCTGTTGCTTTCTTTACAAAAGCATCGTTTCCATAGCTTATTCCGTCTGGAACGATAGCTAAGCGACGCTCTAACATTTCTTTTGATTTCGGACCTGGAATTGCTGTTTGGATTTTAACGAATTTTTTTTCTGACATGTTGAACACCCTCTATATCTTCTAAGTTTTTTATATAAACCTTGATAGGTCATCTTTTCCCAATCGATCATTAAACACATTCAAATCTCTTAATCTATTCTCTACTAAAAAAGAGAAATAATGATAACAAAAGATGCCATGATTCTATTGCTAAAATAGAATCATGGCTTGTTATATAAAGATTTATTATGCTTCTACTTGTGCTAGAACCTTTTTGAAAGTGCTAACTACTTGATCAACTTCCTCATAGCTAATTTGTAAAGATGGCTCGATACGAATGGTTTTCGAATTGATAAGTGTACCTGCAACAAGAACACCGTTATCAAACATTCCTTTAGAAACTTCATAACCGATTTCATCTTTATGGAATTCAATACCGATCATTAATCCTTGACCACGAATTTCTAACACTTTATCTTCAAAGCCTTCTGCAGCTTTTCTTAATTCTTTTAAGAAATACTCTCCTACTTCTGCCGATCTCTCAGGTAATTTTTCTTCCAATAGTACTGAGATTGTAGCTAAAGCAGCTGCACAACCTAGTGGATTTCCACCGAAAGTAGTTGTATGCATGAATGGATTGTCAAACCAGCTAGAGAATACTTTCTCGTTAGCAACAACTGCACCGATTGGCATTACGCCACCACCGAAAGCTTTTGCAAGACAGATAATATCAGGAACTACATCGTAAAGATCCGCAGCGAACATTTTACCAGTACGGCCCATACCTGTTTGAACTTCATCTAGAATTAATAGAGAACCGAATTCGTCACAAAGTGCACGAACTTCTTTTAGATAACCTGCTGGTGGAATGATTATACCGCCTTCTCCTTGAATTGGCTCAAGGATGACAGCTGCAACATCTTCACCAACTAATGCACAAGATTCAAATGTTTTTCTCATCATATCGATATCACCAAATGGTACATGACGGAATCCTGGAATTAATGGAAGGAACGGCTTACGGAACATACCTTTCGCAGTTCCAGAAAGAGATCCTAAGCTTTTCCCATGGAAAGCTTTAGTTGTTGCAATAAATGTTGTACGATCACTGTACATTTTAGCTAGTTTTAAAGCTGCTTCAACACTTTCAGTACCACTATTTGAGAAGAATGAATATTTTAAATCTCCAGGCGTAATTTCAGCAAGTACCTTTGCTAACATTGCACGTAGAGGATCTAATAGATCTTGTGAATGTAATGCTTGGCGATTCAATTGATCTTGAACAGCTTTCACAACTTTTGGATTACGATGTCCAACGTTGTAAATTCCGAATCCACCTAAACAGTCAATATATTCTTTTCCTTGTAAATCTTTAATACATGAACCGCTATCAGACCACTCAACTGCAGCGAATTGTCCACCACTAGTTACCGTTTTACGATATTCTAAGAAACCCGGGTTAACGTTTTCTCTAAATCCATCAACAGTTTCTTTTGTAATCCATTCAGCTTCTTCAGCAGTAACCGTTTCTTTCTCAATTAAACTTAATACTTTATCAAGATATTCTTGTACATTCGCATTGCTTTGTAATTGTTTTTCTGATTTAAAATCGATACCCATTATGATTCGCCCCTAGTCGTTTTTTATTTATATTAGTTTTTGAAATAGCCTACTGGTTCAACTTGTAAATTAATATTGATTTGCTTAATTTCTTGGAATTCATCTAATCCGAAAGTTCCTAAGTTACGGCCAATACCAGATTGTTTGTAACCACCCCAAGGTGCTTCGTTATACGTTGGATGATAAGCATTGATCCATGTGATACCTGCTTTTAATTTCTTAATAACACGCATTGCTCTTGCTCCATCTGTCGTAAACACACCACCTGCAAGACCATAAACTGTTCCGTTTGCAAGCGCAATTGCCTCTTCTTCTGTGCTGAATTTTTGGATTACAACAACTGGTCCGAAGATTTCTTCTTGAACAATACGCATATCAGGTGTTACATTCGTGAACACTGTTGGCTCAACAAAATAACCGTTTTCTAAACCACCCGATGTGATTCTGTTTCCACCACTAGCTAATGTAGCGCCTTCTTCTTTACCGATTGAAATGTAGCTTAGCACTTTATCCATATGTTGATGGCTTACTAAAGGCCCCATTTCTGTTCCTTCTGCATTTCCGAAGCCTACTTTGATTTGTTTCGCACGCTCTACAAATCTTTCAACATACTTGTCATAGATTGTATCTTGAACAAGAATTCGAGAACCCGCTGAACATACTTGACCAGCACCGAAGAAAATACCGAATAAACCGTGGTCTACTACTGTTTCTAAGTCTGTGTCATCAAAGATGATATTAGGAGATTTTCCACCTAACTCAAGTGACACTTTCTTGATTGTGTCAGCAGCTGTTTTCATAATATGCTTACCTGTTTTCGTCCCGCCTGTGAATGAGATTAAATCTACATCCGCACTTTCAACGATGGCGTTTCCAACTTCAGCACCTGTTCCTGTTACCATGTTCACGACACCTTTAGGAATGCCTACTTCTTCAAGAATTTCAATTAACTTAGTAGGTGTTACTGGTGTTACTTCAGAAGGCTTGAAAACAATTGTATTTCCAGCTGCTAGTGCAGGAGCAATTTTCCATACGCTCATTAATAATGGGAAGTTCCATGGAACAATCAAACCACAAACACCAACTGGTTCACGAACAACCATTGCTTGCATTGGATCACCAACGTGATATGTTTGACCATCTGGAGCTTTAATTAAGCCTGCATAATAGCGGAAACAAGCTGCCGCATCAGCTACGTCAAAACCAGCCTCTGTGAATGGTTTTCCGTTATCTTGTGTTTCTAAAGGAATTAATTCATCTTGAAATTCTTCAATTTTATCGGCGATTTTTAATAAGTAAGATGATCTTTCTTGCACAGAAAGATCAGACCATACGCCTGAATCAAATGCTTTACGTGCTGCGTCAATTGCTTCTTTCGCATCTGCAACTGTACCTTGTGGTAATTGTGCAAATACTTCTCCGTTTGCAGGATTTATGACTGGTATTGTCGCTCCACCTTGAGCTTCTTTCCATTCACCGTTAATATACATTTTTAATTCAATTGTTTTAGTTGTAGAATTACTCATATTATCAAAATCCTCCTCGTTATTTATTCGGATTTAGCAAACAGTCAGCTCTTCACACTCTCTACAGAACCTCGAAGAATAACTCTTGTAAATAACCGATTGGTAAAACTATCAATTTCCGGAATCTTACCGCAAACCAAAGTTCACCTATCCTATACTCTTTTATAATGCAAGTACCGTGCCAACTTTAAAAAGCTTATAATAATAGGCTTTTTTCAATTAAACCTTCATTTTCTATTCATCAACGAATAATGTTATTCATTTTTGCATAAACAAAAAGACTGTTACGAATGAACTGCACCCCAATTGT